>JBKJMA010000216.1:0-5657 GCA_046596505.1 Sphingomicrobium sp. | reverse complement strand
CCACGCTGAACCCCGCAGCCCGCGCCGCATCGGCGGTCGCCGCGCCGACCGCGTGGACCGGCAGCCGGTGGAACCGGGCGAGCTCCGGCCCGGCCTGGCGCACGGCATTGGCGCTGGTCAGCAGCAACGCATCGAACTGGTGCGGATCGGGCGCCGACCACGCCACCCGTTCGATCGCGAACAGCGGCAGCGCGACCGCCTCGATCCCGATCGCGGCGGCGCGCGCGACGGTTTCGCTCGCGCCCGGCTCGGGACGAATGATGGTGAGGTTCCTCACGGCGCCGCCTCGAACAGGGTGCGGATCGACAAGGGAGCGCGCGCCAGCATCGCGCGGGCCATCGCGGCGGGCGCCTCGACGTCGCCCCCACCAAAGCGCGTTTCGTCGGCGATCCGATCGGCGCCGTCCCCCGACAGCAGCTCGGCGCGCAGGTGGATCGAGCCGTCCTGTTCCATCGTCGCGAGCGCCGCCATCGGCGAATGGCAGGTGCCCCCCAGCGCGCGGGTGAACGCCCGCTCGGCAAGGACCGTCGCGAAGGTCGCGGGATGGTTGATCAGGGTGACGATCCGGCGGATCATATGGTCGTCCTTGCGGCATTCGATCCCGATCGCGCCTTGTGCCGGCGCGGGCAGGATTTCGTCGAGCGCGACGCCGATGTCATGGTGATGGAGCCGGTCGAGCCCCGCCGCCGCCAGCAGGGTCGCATCGCATTCGCCTGCCGCCAGCTTCTTGAGCCGGGTTTCGACATTGCCGCGGATCGGCGCGATCTTCAGATCAGGGCGCAGCGCGAGCAATTGCGCGGCGCGGCGCGGCGACGAGGTGCCGACCACCGCGCCCTGTTTGAGCGCGCCAATTGATTCGGCGCCGATCAGCCGGTCGCGCACATCGGCCCGGCGGAGCATCGCGGCGAGGCACAGCTGCTCGGGCCGGTCGCTTTCGACATCCTTCATCGAATGCACCGAAATGTCGGTTTCGCCGGCGAGCAGCGCGAGGTCGAGCTCCTTGGTCCACATCGCCTTGCCGCCGATGTCGGCCAGCGGGCGGTCCTGGATGCGGTCGCCGGTCGTTTTGACGATCCTGATCTCGACCGCGCCGGCGGGCCAGCCATGCGCCACTTCGAGCCGCGACGCCGCCTGGCGCGCCTGCGCCAGCGCCAGGGGCGAGCCGCGCGTTCCCAGGATGATCGGCTTGGTCATGTGCTCCTCGCGAGTCGGCGGCGTGCCCGATCCCGCACTCTTCTCCACGCACACTAGCCGGAATGCACCCACTGGGGCAAAGGCCATCCCCATGCTGGTCCTCGGCCTCGAATCCTCGTGCGACGACAGCGCCGCCGCGCTGGTCACCGGCGATCGCGTCATCCTGGCGCAGGTCGTCGTCGGGCAGGACGAGGCGCACCGCCCGTTCGGTGGCATCGTCCCCGAGATCGCCGCGCGCGCCCATGTCGAGCGGTTGCCGCAGCTCATCCGCCAGGTGCTCGATGAGGCCGGGGCGAAACCGTCCGATCTCGACGCCATCGCGGCGACCGCCGGGCCGGGGCTGATCGGCGGGGTGATGGTCGCGCTGCTCGCCGGCAAGGGGCTCGCGCTCGCCGCCCGCAAACCGCTCGTCGCGGTCAATCACCTCGAAGGGCATGCGCTGTCCCCGCGCCTCGCTGACCCGTCGCTCGACTTTCCCTACCTCCTGCTGCTCGTGTCGGGCGGTCATTGCCAGCTGCTCGAGGTGCGCGGGGTCGGCCAGTATCGCCGGCTTGCGACGACCATCGACGACGCGGCGGGCGAAGCGTTCGACAAGGCGGCGAAACTGCTCGGGCTGGCCTATCCCGGCGGTCCGGCGATCGAGCTTTTGGCACGCGAGGGCGACCCCCGCGCGGTCCCCCTGCCCCGCCCGCTGGTCGGCAGCGGCGAGCCGCACTTCTCGTTCGCCGGGCTCAAGAGTGCGGTCCAGCGCGCCACCGCGTCGGGGGCGCACCGCCCGGCCGACATCGCCGCGAGCTTCCAGCAGGCGGTGATCGACTGCCTCGTCGATCGGACCCAGCGCGCGCTGGCGGCGTGCGATGCACCGACCCTCGTCGTCGCCGGTGGAGTAGCGGCGAACCAGCAGGTCAGGTCGGCGTTGGCCAATCTGGCCCAACAAAATCGCCGCGCCTTCTCGGTCCCGCCCGGCTGGCTGTGCACCGACAATGCGGCGATGATCGGCTGGGCCGGGGCCGAGCGCTTCGCCGCCGGGCTGACCGACCCGCTCGACGTGCCGGCACGCGCGCGCTGGCCATTGGACGCCGACGCCGACAAGGTGCGCGGCGCGGGGGTCAAGGCATGAACATCGAGAAACTGGGCGTGATCGGCGGCGGCGCATGGGGCACCGCGCTCGCCCAGGTCGCCGCCACCGGTGACCGCGAGACGCTGCTGTGGGCGCGCGAGGCCGACGTGGTCGAGGCGATCAATGCGGCCCACCAGAACAAGGCCTTCCTCCCCGGCATCGCCCTGTCGCCCGCGATCCGCGCGACCGGCAACCTCGCCGAACTCGACGCGTGCGACGCATGGCTGGTCGTCACACCAGCGCAGCACATGCGCTCCGTCCTCGCGTCCGCGCCGCGCTGCGACCGCCCGCTGATCCTGTGCGCCAAGGGGATCGAGGAAGCCTCGGGCGAGCTGCTCCACCAGGTCGCGCTCGAAACTTGTCCCGACGCGCAAATCGCGGTGCTGTCGGGCCCGACCTTCGCCCATGAAGTCGCCGCCGGGCTGCCCACCGCGGTCACCCTCGCCTGCGCCGACGAAGCGCTCGGCGCGGCGATCCGCGCGCGCATCACGCTGCCGACCTTCCGCACCTATGGCACCGACGATGTCGCCGGGGCCGAGGTCGGCGGCGCGGTCAAGAACGTCCTCGCGATCGCCTGCGGGGTCGTCGAGGGGCGCGGCCTCGGCCAGAACGCGCGTGCCGCGCTGATCGCGCGCGGGTTCGCCGAGATGACCCGCTTCGGGCTGGCGATGGGCGCCCGGCGCGAGACGCTCGCCGGCCTGTCGGGGTTCGGCGACCTCGTGCTGACCTGCTCGTCGACCAGTTCGCGCAACTATTCGCTCGGCAAGGGGCTCGGCGAGGGACAGCGCGCCGCGGACCTGATGGCCGACCGCCGCACCGTGGCCGAAGGCGCCTTCACCGCCCCCGTCCTCGACCGGCTGGCCAAGGCAAAAGCGATCGACATGCCGATCGTCGCCGCGGTTGCCGCCTTGCTGTCGGGCGAAGCCGAGGTCGACGAAGTGCTCGAAAGCCTGCTCTCGCGCCCCCTGCGCGCCGAGCATCACTGAGCTTAAGTCGGGTTAGAGTCTTTTGCAGCTTCGCCAAGTCTGTGCCAGCCCGCACCCCCGCCCGGCCAACCCACTCAGTGTATCTTATGGGTTGGCCGGGTGGGGGTGCGGGCCGGTGCCGTTCTTCGCAACAAAATACTCTAACCTTCTCCAGGCGCGCGCGCGCGAATCGTCAGCGCATGGACTCGCTCGCGCATCAGTTCGCCGAGCGCGGCATAAACCAGCCGCTGGCGCGCGACCCGCGATTGCCCCGCAAACACCGCGCTCTCGATCGTCAGCGCGAAGTGCGACTCGCCGCGCCCGTCGTGCCCGGCATGGCCACGGTGCCGCTCGCTCTCGTCGACCAGCGTGAACGCGGTCGGCGACAGCGCAGTCTGCAGGCGCTCCCGCATCTCGGTTGCGACAGGTCCGGTGGCGGCATCGGTCATCGCGCCTATATAGGGCGGGTTTGCAATCGCGGAAGCCAAGGCTTGCGCCGGATCTTGAGGAAGCGCGTCACGACGATGGCATCGCGAAGCCAGAAATTTCACGGGCGGGTCGACGGCGCCGCCGATCGCTGCGGCGTCACCGGGTGCGGCGAGCCGGGCGAGTTTCGCGCGCCGGTGTCCCCTGGCGATTTCGACGGGCCGGGCGAGTGGCGCTACCTGTGCCTCGACCATGTCCGCGCGCACAATTCATCCTACAACTACTTCACCGGAATGACCCCCGACGAGATACAGGAAGCCCAGTCGCCGATCGCCGGGTGGGAACGCCACAGCCGTGTCTTCGCCCATCTCGGCACCGACCCGCCGCCCGCGTGGAGCGACTTCTCCGACCCGCTCGACGCGATTGCCGAGCGCTATCGGCACGGCGGGCAGGACGAGCGCGACGCCTTCGCCCCGCAGCGCTTTACGCCTGACGAGCGCCGCGCATTGCGCACGCTCCAGCTGCGCGAGGATGTCGACCGCACCGCGCTACGGCAACGCTATGCCGAGCTGGTCCGCCGCTACCACCCCGACCGCAACGGCGGCGACCGCAGCCACGAGCGCGCCTTGGGCGCGGTGATCGAGGCCTACACCCTGCTCAAGGCCGCCCGGGGGTTTTCGTAGGTTCGGCTAACCCTAAAACAGCGCCGGGCGGAGCAGCATGATCAGCCCGGCAAACCCGACCGTGAAGACCAGTGTCCGCACCACCGGGATCCCCGCCGCATAGAGCGGGAGATAGGCGGCCCGCGCGACCAGCCACAGCAGCGCGCCGAGCGCCGTCCAGCGGCTGTTGAGATGGGCCACCTCGACGATCAGGATCGCCGCGATCACGATCGGGAACGTCTCGAAGAAATTGGCCTGCGCGCGCTCCAGTCGGCCGACCAGCGGGCTCGGCGGCGGCAGCGCCTCGTCGCGCGCGCCCACGTTCCACTTGGTGCCATACTGCCGCGTGCGCACCTGCGCGGTCGCGAAGATATGGACGAGCGCAAGCACGCACCCCCATGCAAGAACGGTCAATTCGGTGTTCATCGGCTGATCCCCCTCGCGACGCGGTGTGGCGAGCTTTGTGTCGATAGACAAGCGCCACCCCCTAGCGCCCCCCTCGCTCCTGTCCTACAAGCCCCCAATCCCCGGGGAGCGCGCACGCGCTGAGAGGCAGGCATTGCACCCTGCGACCCGCTGAACCTGATCCCGTTAGCGCGGGCGTAGGGAGGGAATGCGGGTCTTTTTCCGTGTCCCTCCTAATAGGAGCGAAGACATGGCCGACATCGACCCCAAGATCACCAAGTCCGATACGCCGCCCAGCGACACCCCCACCGTGACCACCGGCGCGATCCGCGGGTCGCGCAAGGTCCACTTCGCCCCCCCCAATAACCCGAAAATGCGCGTCGCGATGCGCCAGGTCATGCTCGAGCCCTCGTCAGGCGAGGCCCCGCTCTCGCTGTACGACACGTCGGGCCCCTACACCGACCCCGCCGTCACGATCGACATCAACGCCGGGCTCGCCGAACTTCGCCGCGACTGGATTCGCGGCCGCGGTGACGTCGAGGAAGTCGCCGCCCGCGAATCCCGCCCCGAGGATAATGGCCAGCTCGGCCCCGACCGCTCGGGTGGCGTCGCCCCCTTCCCCAACGTCCGCCGCCGCGTCCTTCGCGCGAAGCCCGGCACCAACGTGTCGCAGATGCACTACGCCCGCCGCGGCATCATCACCCCCGAGATGGAATATGTCGCGCACCGCGAGAACCTCGGCCGCGAGGAAGCGCTCGGCACCATCCGCGACGGCGAGAGCTTCGGCGCCGAAATCCCCGACTTCGTCACCCCCGAATTCGTCCGCTCCGAGATTGCCCGCGGCCGCGCGATCATCCCCAACAACATCAACCACCCCGAATCCGA
>JBKJMA010000190.1:0-8668 GCA_046596505.1 Sphingomicrobium sp. | reverse complement strand
CCACACGATCGCGGCGATCACCGCCAGCGCCACGGCCAGCCCGATGTAGGTTTGAACGATCACCTGGGTTTCGTTGGTCCGATACTGGTCGAGCGCCGGGCCCGACAAGGTGGCGGCGCTGACGCCGGCCAAGCTGCCAAGGATCAACGCCGACCCGACGCGCGGGAAGATGGTCGTGCCGAGACTGTTGAACGCCTGGGCGAAGGTCAGCCGGCTGTGCACGGTCTTCGCCGGCCCAAGCAGGCTGATCAGCGGATTGGACACGACCTGGACGACGACGACGCCGCTGGCGAGGACGAACAGGGCCAGCAGGAACAGGCCGTAGGTCGCGGTTTGCGACGCCGGGATGAACAGCAGGCAACCAACCATCATCGTCAGCAACCCCGCCACCGCGCCGCGCATATAACCGATTTTCTTGACCAGCTGGGCGCCGGGAATGCCGATCACCAGATAGGCGGTGAAGAAGCAGAACTGGACCAGCATCGCCTGGGTATAATTGAGCGTGAACAGCTCCTTGAGCTTGGGAATGATCACGTCATTGAGGCTGGTGATCCCGCCGAAGATGAAGAACAGGGCCATCACGAAATAGCGCAGGTTGGGCGCTTCGACATGGCCGGCGTCGGCCGTGCCGGGCATGCCATCGGGCGAGTTAGCCACAGTCGTCGGGGCCATTGCCATTCGTCTTCCTCCTCGCGGCGCGGTGCCGGCCTTGAGTTTGGCCAGCTTGATGCACACGCGTGGCTGTAATCGGTTTCCTCAATGAGGCAAGGTCAACGCGTTTCGGTGTCCGGTGGTCGAGGTCTGTCAAGGTTGGGCAACCTCCTGCCCAAGCCAGTGTGCGATGATTTTGCAACAGTCGCTGCAAAGGCGCGATGCGTGTCGACCAGCTGTTGTAACCGTTTACATTAACATCTACGATCACTCCACCTGTTGCTCAAAGGCAGGAAAAAACGCGCATGCAAATGCGGACCGGGTGACGGAGGAGAGGGCTGATGACCAACCTATTCAGTGCAAAGGGCGCGGCGCGGGGAATTCGCATTTGCCTGCTCGCGACTTCACTACTCGCCGGCGCTCCGGCTCTCGCTCAGCTGACAACGTCGACGATCCGCGGCGTGGTGTCGAGCGGTACGACGGCCGCACCCGGCGCGACGGTCACGGCGGTCAACGTTGAGACCAACGCGACGACACGCACGGTCGCCGGCCCCACCGGGAGCTATGTGCTGACCGGGTTGAGCCCTGGTACCTATGACATCAAGTTCGCCGCAAATGGGGGCGCTACGTCGAGCCAACGCGTGACGGTCGAAGTCGGACAGACCGCGTCGCTCGACGCCGACACCAATGCCGTAGCGGCGACTCCCCCGGCACCTGGCGACCGCGCCGCGATTGTTGTTGTCGGGCGGCGGCTGGTCGAGACCCGGACGTCGGAGATCGGCACCAACGTGTCGCAGGAGCAGATCGAGAATCTGCCGCAGAACAACCGCAATTTCATCAATTTCGCCGCGCTCGCCCCGGGGATCCGGGTCAACCAATCCGAGTTTCGCCAGACCTTCGCCGGCGCCGGGGTCGGCACCGACAAGGATGGCGAGAGCACCGGCGGACCACAAGTCAACGTGTTCATCGACGGCGTCAGCCTGAAGGGCAACGTCAACCAGGGTGGGATCGTCGGCCAGGACGTCAGCCGCGGCAATCCCTTTTCGCAACTCGCGGTCAAGGAGTTCCGCGTGCTGAGCTCGAACTTCAAGGCTGAGTTCGAGGATGCCGGGACGGCGATCATCACCGCCGTTACCAAGTCGGGCACCAACGACTTCCATGGCGAAATCTTTGGCAGCTACCAGAACGAGAAAATGATCGAGCGCGACTTTTTCCAGAAGAAGAACAACGAGGCGAAAAAGCCGCTCAAGCGCTATCAATATGGAGCCGCGCTGGGCGGCCCGATCATTCGCGACAAGCTGTTCTTTTTCGGCACCTACGAAGCCAACATCCAGGACCGCATCAGTACCGTAAATCCGGGCAGCGCGGGCGCGCAGGCCAACCTCATCAATTTCGACCCGCAAATCTATGCCGGTAGCTATGTCAGCCCGTTCCGTGAGAAGCTGGGCTTCGGCAAGCTGACTTTGCAGGCGACTGAAAACCAGAAGATTGAACTGAGTGGCAGCATCCGCAAGGAAACCGACCTGCGCGATTTCGGCGGCACCACGGCGCGGTCCAAGGGTACCAAGGTCAACAACGACGTCTACACCGCCAAGCTCAGCCATACCTATCGCGGCGACGGACTGCTTAACGAAGCGACGGTCGATTTCCTCAAATCGAAACTGGCGTTCGGCGGCGACCAGGATGCCGGGTTCGGCTTCAACTATCCGTTCGTCCAGTTTGGCGGGCGAGCCGATTTCCAGAAGGTGCAGCAGCGCAGCGTCACCTTCCGCGACAATCTGAGTTTCTCCAATGTCCACTGGAACGGAAATCATCTGATCAAGATCGGGGCGAAAGTCTCGTTCCAGAAATATTCGATCGGGGGATCGAACTCGTTCAATCCGCAGTTCGACTTCTTCAACGACCCGTCGCAAAACCTCGACATCAGCCTGCCGGGCGTCGTCCGCTTTGGTGGCGGCAATCCCAACCTGACCGCCAAGACGACGCAGATCGGCCTGTTCGCGCAGGACGACTGGGAAGTCAGCAAGCATCTCCTGATCAATGCCGGACTGCGCTGGGATTATGATTCGAACGCCAAGAACAATGCGTTCGTAACTCCGCCCGGGGCGGTTGCTGCCTTGCAGAATCTCGCGCTTGATCCGCGGATCCAGCCGGCGTTCTACAATGTGACCGACTATATCTCGACCGGCAATCGCAAGGCCGACCTCAAGAATTTCGCGCCGCGCATCGGCTTTTCCTACGACGTCAACGCCGACCAGCGCACCGTCTTCTTTGGCGGATACGGCCGCTATTACGACCGCGCGCTGTTCCGCAACGCCGCCGAAGAAAGCCTCAAGGGGCAATTCCGTACTGGCGAGATCTTGTTCTCCAAGGATGGCCTGCCGCGCTTCGGCCGCCCGACGATCCAGTTCCAGCCGCAATATCTGACGTCGGCTGGTTTCACCGCACTCCTCGCGCAGCTTGCCGCCGATCCCACTCGGCCGGGAACGGATGAGCTCAGGGTCATCCCGAACAATCTCAAGACCCCCTATACCGACCAGTTCAGCATCGGCGTGCGGCAGCGGGTCGGCATCCTGCGGACGTCGCTGACCTTCAATCATACGGTCGGCCGCAACCAGATCGGATACGCCCCGCTCAATCGGTCGACCAACCCCGGTTCGAGCGGCTTTTACGACTATATCCCGCTGACCAACGGTTACGGAAATATCATCGCCGCTTTCAACACGCGGCGCACCAAATATGACGCGATCTTCGCTACGGTCGACAAGCCCTATACCAAGGCATCGCATTGGGGCGGCGGGATTGCCTACACCGGCGTGCTTCGGTCGAAGCAGCGCGGGAGCGAGTTCAACTTCGACTATCCCAACATCGGCGAGCAGGAATATGTCCCCAACGCGAGCAACGAGAAGCACCGCATCGTCGCCAACGGAATCGTCGACTTGCCGCTGGCGATCAAGGCCTCGACACTGGTTACTTACGGTTCGGGAGCGCCGTTCTTCGTGATCGACGCCAACCGGGCGCCTCCGCCGCAGGGCTTCCAGCCAGGCACCATCCGCCTCGGATATTTCAACAATTTGCCGTACTTCCTGCAGGTCGATTTCCGGCTGCAGAAGAGCTTCAAGCTGTTCGGCGACAAGGAGTTCACCGTTTCGGGCGAAGTGTTCAACGTCTTCAACCGCGCTAACTTCGGCGGCGCGGAAGGCTTCGTCTGCTGCGGCGGCAACCCCAATTTCGGAGTTCCGAACTCGCTATCGGGTCCCCCGCGCAGCTTCCAGGTCGGGGCGAGCGCGAAATTCTGATCGATCGACCGGCGGGCGGCCCTCGGGTCCCCGCCATCCTTCAGGCCCGCCATCCTTCAGGGACGCCGATGATGCGCAAGTGGTGCGAGGCGCTTGTCGCCGCCGCCACGAGCGCCGCCGCACAGGCCGATAGGGCAAATGACGGTCAAACCCGGCCGGTAGCGGGCAGTCCGGATTTGGCTGAAATCTAAGATATCGGTCATTCGTTCGTTTTTTTCTCAGCCGCGCTGATGCGTTGCCGCGGCGAACCCCTATATCATCGGTATGACCAAGCTGATTGTCTGGCATGATGGCGGCTGCCCGCTGTGTCGCCGCGAGATTGCGCTGATGCGGCGGCTCGATCGGCGCGGAGCGATCGATTTCGTCGATCTCACGCGCGCGCCGGCAGGGAGTTGCCCGATCGATCCGAGCGAAATGCTGGCGCGCTTCCATGCGAGCGAGGACGGACAATTACTGTCGGGCGCGACAGCCTTCGCGGCGATGTGGCGCGCGATCCCGCTGCTTCGGCCGCTCGGCCTGGCGGCGCGCTCGCCGTGGCTGCTGGCGCAACTCGAACGCCTGTACCTGCTTTTCCTCCGCTTCCGTCCGCGCCTCCAGCGGGCGTTCGCCGAGGGGCGCAGAGCGTGAGGCCGATGCGCGACCCGGTCAGCCCGGGGCAGCGCAGCGTGTGGGACTTTCCGCGACCCGCGATCGCCGAGCGCTGCGCCGCGCACGTCATGATCGAGCATGCGGGACAGCTGATCGCCGACACCCGAACCAGCGTCCGAACGCTCGAGACCAGCCACCCGCCGAGCTACTATTTCCCTCCCGATGCGATCGCGCCGGGCGTGCTCCGTCGCGCGGGCGGGGGCTCGTTCTGCGAGTGGAAGGGATCGGCGCTCTATTGGGACGTCGTCGTCGGCGACCTCGTCCTGCCGCGCGTCGGCTGGAGCTATCCCGATCCCACACCGCCATTTGCAATGCTGCGCGATCATGTCGCCTTCTATGCCGCGCCGTTCGATCGCTGCTCGGTCGATGGCGAGACGGTGGTCCCGCAGCCGGGCAATTTCTACGGCGGGTGGATCACCGCCGACCTCGCCGGGCCGTTCAAGGGCATCGCCGGAAGTATGGGCTGGTGAGCGACGGCCCCACCGAGCCCCGCCCGGCGTGAGGCGCATCGCATGGCAAAAATGATCAAGAAGGCCAATCTGCCGACCAAGACCTGCGCAGCGTGCGGGCTGCCGTTCGCCTGGCGCAAGAAATGGGCGCGCGACTGGGACGCGGTCAAATTTTGCTCGGACCGCTGCCGCTCTGGCGGGGCCCGCGCAAGCTAGCTGAAGTTTGGGACGATCATGATCCTGCCGCGATCTACATCAGGTCGGGGATCGGCTTAAGATTGCAACGGAATTGCGGGAGGCATTCGTCCTGCCGTGGTTCGATCCGCCGGCCGGCACTGCGGCAACCAGCGTGCAGCATGGAGCGTTCATCGCGCGATGCGAGCAAACGGAGCGACGGGTGTGAGCGAAAAGTCGAAGAGCAGACCTCGGGAACTCGAACTCAAACTCGAACTCACGCCTGAATCAGCCGACCGGGTTGAAAAGCTTGCGTTGCTCCGCGGAAAACGCGGTATCGGTACGGTACAGGAATCGATCTACTTTGATGCGCCCGGACATCCTTTGCGCGAGCAGGGGATTTCGCTGCGTGTCCGCCGCAGCGGCGAGACGTTCACCCAGACCATCAAGCGCGGGTCCGGTGCGATCGGACTTTTCCAACGCGAGGAATGGGAGCAGAAAGTCGGGGATTTCGACCCCGATCCGAGCGGTTTCGACGAGGCTTCGTTACGCAAGTTTCGGCACCTGTTCGACGAACTGGAGCCGGTTGTCAGGGTCGAGGTCGATCGGTCCATCTGGCTGCTGGACTGGAATGGGAGCCAGATCGAACTTGCGCTGGATCGGGGAGTGGTGCGGGCCGGACAGGCGAAAACTCCGATCGTGGAACTGGAACTGGAGCTGAAGAGCGGCGATGCCACCGACCTGTTCGACCTCGCCCGACGTATCGGTGAAACGCTTCCGCTGCGACTGAGCGCGCTCAGCAAGGCGGATCGCGGCTTTCGGCTGGCCAGTGGCGAAGCCGGGAAGGCGCAGAAGGCCACGACGCCACGCCTGAAGGCGGGTTTGCCCGTCAGTCTGGCATTCACCGCGATCGTCATGGAATGTGTCCGGCACTTTCGGCTGAATGAGCCGCTCATCGCCCACAGTCCTGAAGTGCTCCATCAGGCACGCGTGGCCATGCGCCGATTGCGGGCGGCGCTGTCCTTGTTCCGGGACGTGATCCGGGACGACGCGTATCCACGATTTCGAGACGACCTGCGATTACTCGGTGGCACGCTTGGCAATGCCCGGAACCTGGATGTGTTCATTCAGCGACATGGACCCCGCCTATCCGAGGCGGACGGAGCCAAGCTCGAACAGGAGCGCACCAAGGCTTATGCGGAGGTTGCCGGCGTCCTTGCCTCTCCGCTCATAACCGGGTTGTTCCTCGACCTGATCGCGTGGGCGCACACGGGCGAATGGCGCAACAGCCGCAAAGCGGGAAGGACGATCAAGCGGTTTGCCCGCAAGCGGCTGGGCAAGGTCTGGGCAAAGGCGCGCGTCAGCGGCTCACGTCTGCTGGAATTGACCGAGGAAGAGCGGCACCATTTCAGAATTGACGTGAAAAAACTCCGCTATGATGTCGAATTTCTCGGCTCGTTGTTCGACGATACCAAGGTGCGCGAATTTACGTCCGCGCTCGAGGAGATGCAGGAGATGCTCGGCGATCTCAACGATCAGGTGACGGCGCGTGAGATTACGACAATTCTCTCGCTTGATTTCGTACCCGACGAGGGAACCGGGCAAGCCGCCAGGATGCTGAAGAAAGCCGCCAGTCGCTATCGCAAGCTGGAGCGGATCGACCCGTTCTGGGAGGCGTGACCGTTTGCCGCCAAAAGGACTTGTTGCATGAAGACGCTCGCACTTCTCCGACACGGAAAATCGAATTGGGATGATGCCTTGCTTCGCGATTTCGACCGCCCGTTGAACAAGCGCGGACGAATCGCGTCGGAGTTGATGGGCGCGGAGATGAAGCGCCGTGGACTGGTGTTCGACGTGGTGCTCGCGAGCCCCGCCGAGCGAGTGAGAGAGACGCTTGTCCATGTCGCTTCGGGCTATGGGCAGGCGCTTCGGCCGCGCTTCGTCCCCGAAATCTACCAGGCGTCCTGCGCTATCTTGTGCACGATCCTGCGCTCGGTCGGCAACGATGTCGGGCACGTCTTGATGGTCGGCCATAATCCAGGACTTCAACAACTCGCGTGCCTGCTGGTGAAGGACGACGCATTCGTCCGCAGCATCGAGATGGCGTTCCCAACGGCGGCGCTGGCGCACCTCGAATTGCCGGATGTCGGGTGGGACAAGCTCGCGGCCGGCGTTGGTCATCTCGCGGCGTTCGTGGCGCCTCGAACATTGTCCCCGGTCGCGGTCGAAAGCCGCGCGGGAGAAACCCGATGATTTTTCACCCCGAGCTCTGCGGCGCCGGTGTCTTGGGCTTGAACGGGCAGAGGTCCTCGACTGGGCAGCGCCAGCATTCGGGTTTGCGCGCCTTGCAGATGTAGCGGCCGTGGAGGATCAGCCAGTGGTGGGCGTGGCGCATGAACGGCGCGGGGGTGACTTTCTCAAGTTTGAGTTCGACCTCGAGCGGGGTCTTTCCGGGGGCCAGTTTCGTCCGGTTGCCGACGCGAAAGAGGTGGGTGTCGACCGCGATCGTCGGCTGGCCGAAGGCGGTGTTGAGGACGACGTTGGCGGTTTTGCGGCCGACCCCGGGGAGGGTTTCGAGCGCCTCGCGGGTCTGCGGGACTTCGCCGTCGAACTGGTCGATCAGCCGCTGCGACAGCGCGATGACGTGCTTCGCCTTGGTGTTGAACAGCCCGATCGTCTTGATGAGGTCGCGCAGGCCAGCTTCGCCGAGTTCGAGCATTTTGGTCGGCGTGTCGGCGACGGCGAACAGCTTGCGGGTAGCAAGGTTGACACTGATGTCGGTCGCCTGCGCCGACAGCGCGACCGCGACGAGCAAGGTGTAGGGCGACGTCCAGATGAGCTCACCCTCGGGCTCGGGGTTGAGCTCGGCGAGGCGGCGGTAAAATTCGAAGACGTCCGCCTTTTTCATCAGGCGCCGATCACGTCCTTCATCGAGTAGAGTCCCGCCGGCCTGCCTTTCAGGAAACGCGCGGCGGCGATCGCGCCGCGGGCGAAGATGACGCGGCTTTCGGCGCGGTGGGAGAGGATGAGGCGCTCCTCGGGGCCGGCGAAGATCACGTCGTGGTCGCCCGTGACGGTGCCGCCGCGAAGGCTGGCGAAGCCGATGTCGCCCTTGGCCCGCGCAAGCCCGGTGCCGTCGCGTCCGCGTTCGCTGTGGTCGGCGAGCTCGATGCCGCGACCCCGAGCCGCCGCTTCGCCGAGCGCCAGAGCGGTGCCCGAGGGAGCGTCGGCCTTGAGCCGGTGATGCATCTCGACGATCTCGATGTCCCAGTCCGGCCCAAACACCCGCGCGGCGCGTTCGACGAGGTCGCCCATCAGCGCCACCCCGAGTGAGGTGTTCGCGGCGCGCAGCACGGCGATGTTGCGCGCGGCTTCAGCGATCTCGGTGTCGGCGGTGCGATCGAGCCCGGTGGTGCCGATGAGGATTGGCACGCGCTCGACCTTCGC
>JBKJMA010000246.1:0-5558 GCA_046596505.1 Sphingomicrobium sp. | reverse complement strand
CGGACTTACCGCGGCGACCGTTTCTGGTGCCTCAGCTCCAAGTTTCGGTTGCTGGACGCGTTTGCGCACATCGTCGGCTTGGCGGGAGTGTCGCGAAATCTGCCACGCCCGAACGAGCGCCATCGAAGCTACAACCGACTCGCGCGATTCCTGGCCTTCATCGACGGTGGCCTGGATGGGCCCCTCAGAATCGCCGTGGCGGCCGAGCACGCATCGGTTTCGGAGGATACGTTGGGGCGCCCCGTGTTCGAGGTGTTCCCCGTCACGCCCAAGCAGTTTCTGATGAAGCGGCGCATCAGCAAAGCGTGCCAATTGCTGGAGGAAACCGCCTTGACGGTCACCGATCTCGACGAGACGCAGCGTCTGAAGCCGGGCATCGCCGCACGGTCGGGTATCCAGTGGAATCCGCAGACCGGCCAGACCTTCGAGGCCACGGCGGTGGACTTCTCGCGGCGCCGGGCCGTGCCGCCGTCGCGCGCCTGACCTATCTCCAACCACCGTTCGCCACCATGTCGCACAGCAACTCCGAACGAATCGTCATCGTGGGCGGCGCCATCATGGGCAGCTTCAGTGCCTGGGCGCTGCGCCAGGCCGGCCACACCGGGCCGATCACGGTGGTCGAGAAGGACCCGACCTACCAATGGTCTTCGACGGCACTGTCGGCTGCGTCGATCCGCACGCAGTTCGGCACGCCCACGAACATCGCTATGAGCCTCTACGCGGCCAAGATGTTCCGGGACATCAAGCACGTGTTTGGTGACGATGCGGACATCGGATTTCGGGAAAAGGGCTACCTGATCCTCGGCGGGCCGGACGATGTCGATGCACGCACGTCGGCGGCTGCGTTGCAGCGCAGTCACGGCGCCGACATCGAGGTGCTGGGCCCCGACGAACTGCGCGTGCGATTTCCCGGCATCAGCGTAGACGGCGTCGGCGTCGGCACGTTCGGCGCACAGCACGAAGGCTGGTTCGATGCTTGGAGCTTGCTCTCGACGGTGCGCCGCGCTGCACGTCAGCGCGCGGTCGACTACGTGGAAGCGACGGTCACTGCGTTCGAGACCCGTAACGCGAGGATCGCCGGCGTCGTGCTGGCCAACGGCGAGACATTGCCTTGCGACTTCTGCGTGCTCGCAGCGGGCGCCTGGTCGGGTCGCCTGGCCGCGGGACTTGGAATCGAGTTGCCCGTCGTGCCAAAAAAGCGCACGGTTTTCGCCTTCAAGACCCCGTTCAAGTTGGCCAACTTTCCGATGCTGTTCGATGCCAGCGGCATCTGGGTCCGGCCCGAAGGCGAGGGCTACATCGGCGGCATCCAGCCGCTGCCGGAGCACGACCTCGATGCCGACGGCGACTTCGAGCCACACCACGCCCTTTTCGAGGAATCGTTCTGGCCACTGCTGGCCAAGCGCATCCCGGCGATGGCAGAGCTGCGCCTGTATCGCTCGTGGGCCGGACACTACGAAGGCAACACGCTCGACCACAACGGCGTGATCGGCGCGCACGACGAACTGACCAACCTGATCTTTGCGACCGGGTTCTCCGGTCACGGCGTCATGCATGCACCGGCTGTCGGACGCGGCGTCGCCGAACTCATCACGTCCGGCGGTTACCGCGCCATCGATTTGCACCCGCTCGGCTGGGCGCGCATCCGCACCGCAACGCCGCTAGTCGAAACCATCGTCTACTGAAAGGAATTGAAATGAAGCTTGCTGGCAAGGTGGCAGTGATCACGGGGGCCGCGCGCGGAATCGGACGCGCGTCCGCGGAACGCCTGTTGGCCGAGGGCGCAAAAGTCGTCGTCTCCGACATCGACGAAGCGCAGTTGCAGCGGACCGCGGCCGAGATCGGGACGGCGGATACCGTGCTGGCAGTGCGCGCCGACGTCGCGATCCAGCGCGAGGTGATCGATCTCGTGCAGGCCGCCGTCGACCGTTTCGGCGGCATCGACATCATGGTCAACAACGCCGGCATCGCGCCGGTGGTCGACTTCCTCGACGTGACCGAGGAACTCCTGAGCCGGGTGCTAGACGTCAACCTGAAGGGCGCGTTTTATGGCACCCAGGCGGCCGGGCGGCAAATGATCGAGCAGGGCAAGGGTGGCGTGATCATCAACATGTCGTCGATCAACTCCGGCCTCGCCAATCCGAACGTCGCGCCGTACGCGATCTCGAAGGGGGGCATGAACCAAGTCACGTCGACCGCCGCGGTCGCGTTCGCGACCCACGGCATTCGCGTCGTCGGGGTCGGGCCCGGAACGATCATGACGGATATGGTCGCGGGGGCGTTCGTGCAGAGCGCCGGCAATCGGGCGATCCTATCGCGCACGCCGTTGGGCCGCTACGGCCAAGCGACGGAGATCGCGTCGGTGGTCGCGTTCCTGGCGAGCGACGATGCGTCGTACATGACCGGCGAAACCGTATATGTCGACGGTGGGCGGCGCGTGCTGAACTATGTTGTTCCCGTCAAGGAGTGAATCGATGACACAGATTTTTAACAAACTGCACCACGTCTGCATCGTCGTGCACGACATCGACAAGGCGCAGGCTTATCACGAGTCCATCGGCATCGGACCGTGGATCCAATACCCGCCACTGGCCGAGTACGAGGATCTGGACGTGCCGAGCCTGGGTGGGTTCCTCTCGCTGAGGTACCGGATCTGCAACCTGCCCAACATCCAGATCCAATTGTGCGAGCCGGGCCCCGAACCCTCGTCGCAGCGCCTCCACCTTGACCGCAAGGGCGAAGGTGTCTTCCACATCGGTTTTGAGGTGCCGGACGCCGATGCGGCCGAGGCCGAGGCGAAGACCCGGGGGCTGCCCGCCCTGATGCGCGGGCGCAGGGCCAACCGGACAGGGTTCACGTACTACGACTCGGCCGCCGGCGCCGGCGTGACGCTGCTGACACGGGCGACCAATTTGTGTGGCAGATAAACCATGTGCGCGCCTGCATCGGGCTCGAACGACGCGGTCTGAAGGAGTCAACATGCGGATCGATCTGAATGCCGACCTCGGCGAGGGCTACGGGCCCTGGGTCATGGGACAGGACGCGCTGATGCTGGACTGCGTCACCAGCGCGAACATCGCCTGTGGTGGCCACGCCGGCGATCCGGAGACGATGTTCACGACGCTGCGCCTAGCCGCCGAGCGCGGTGTAAGGGTCGGCGCCCATCCCGGCTATGCCGATCGCGAAGGTTTCGGCCGCCGCGTGATCCCGATGCGGCCGGCCGAAGTGGGTCGGATGGTCGCAGCGCAGGTCGGTGCGCTGGCCGCGCTGGCGCGCCTCGCCGGAACAACGGTACGGTACGTCAAGCCCCATGGCGCATTGGGCAACCTCGCGGCCGCTGACGTGACGGTGGCGATTGCAATCGCTTCTGCCGTGCAGGCCATCGATCCGACCCTTGTCATCCTGGCCATCTCGGGCACGCAACACGAGAATGCCGCGCGCGCGCAGGGGTTGACGGTGTGCGCCGAGATCTTTGCCGACCGAGCCTATCTGCCCAACGGCCAGCTGATGCCGCGCGGCCAGCCCGGCGCGGTGCTGCATGACGCGAAGGAAGCCGCAGATCGCCTGATCGGCTACCTGAAGACCGGGCGCATGCAAGTGGTCGGGGCCGAGCCGATTGCGTTGCGTGCCGATTCAATCTGCGTTCATGGCGACAACGCCGAGTCGGTCGCGATGGCGCGCTTGGTCCGCAGCCGGCTCGAAGCCGAGGGCGTTACGTTCTTAGCGTTTGTGAGTTAGACCTTGGCAAACACGAAAGCCATGCCCGATCAAGGATGGCCGACGTTCGCGCCGGTCGCTGACCATGCGCTGCTCGTGTCCTTCGGTGACCACGACTCTGATGCGACAAGCGCAGCGGTACTGGCGCTCGACCGTGCGCTAACCGATTCGCCGCCGAGCGGCATGTCCGAGTGCGTGCCGGCGTTGGTCAACCTGTTGATCGACTTCGACCCGCTGCTCACCGACCACGTACAGCTGCAACGGGACGTGGAGTGCTTGATGCGCAGCCCGGTGAGCGCGCGCGCTGCGGGGCAATGTCATGAGCTCGAGATCTGCTACGACGACGAGTTCGCGCTCGACGCGGGAACGGTGGCGGGGCTTACCGGCCTCTCAGTCGAAGAGGTCATCAACTGCCACCTGCAGGCGGACTACCACGTTCGCATGTACGGCTTCGCCCCCGGCTACGCGTACATGTCCGGCGTGCCTCTCGCCGTCCAAGTGCCGCGCAAGCCCGCCGCAGTGCGGGACATCCCGGCGGGCAGCGTGCTCGTGGCCGGGCCGCAGTGCCTCGTTACGACGCTCACGATGCCGACGGGCTGGTCCATCATCGGACGCTCGCCGACGCGCATTCTCCGTCGCGACGAGCGTGCGCCGTTTCTGTTGGGCGTTGGGGATCGGGTCCGGTTCAAGCGCGTCAACCGCGCGCAGTTCGAGACACGAAGACGGCTGGCCTGCGATGAGTGAGGCCCGACTGACGGTTATGGCCTGCGGTCCGTTGGTGTCGTACCAAGACGGGGGGCGCTTCGGCATGATGCGGTTCGGTGTCCCCGCCTCGGGGCCGATGGACCGGCTAGCCCATGCGGCGGCGAATGTCGCACTGGGTCGTCCGCAACACGCAACCGTTATCGAGGTCTCCGTGGGGGGCCTGGAGTTGGCCTGCTCTTCCGGTGAGGTGACCTGCTGCGTGGCGGGAGGCCAGTTCCAGGTCGTGCATGCCGGCGCGGTTACCAAATCCTGGTGCGTGCGGACCTTGCGTGCGGGTGAAGTGCTGGCTATTCGTCCCGGCCGCCGGGGAAGCTGGGCTTACCTCGCGTTCGCAGGCGAGCTGGTCTGCCACCAGTGGGCGGGGCGCACTGCGACACATTCGATGGCGGGCTTGGGCGGCGGGAAACTCATTAGCGGATTGGCCATCGTGGTGCGCAACGCTACGGTGTTGGAGGCGCGGGAGGGCGCTCTTCCGTTGCCTGACTGGGTCGGTGCGCGAGCGCGCGTCCGTGTGGTCCTGGGGCCGCAGACCGGCCAATTCAATTCGGAGGCGACAGCCGCGCTGCTGCAGCAGTCCTTCACGTTCACGCCGGCTTACGACCGCATGGGAGTGCGCCTGGCCGGACCGAGACTGGCCCTGCGCGACGCGTTGTCGATTCCCTCAGAGCCTGTGGTGCGCGGGTCGATCCAAGTTGACGGCGATGGAATCGCCTCGATCCTCTTGGCCGACCACCAGACCACCGGGGGCTACCCGAAAATCGCTACGATTTTGTCGTCTGACATCGACGATCTGTCCCAATTGCGGCCTCACGATCGCCTCGCGTTTCAGGCTGTAGACGCCGACGAGTCGATTCGGCTGGTCCGCGCGCATGCGCGATCGACGCAGCAGTTTTTGAAGGAGGTCGCCATCCCCCGCGGGACTTTGAGCGAGCGCTTGATGCGAGAAAACTTGATCAGTGGCGTCTACGGCGATGCCACCGCCGTCTTGTGAGCCGAACAACCTTTCGCGTCTCAAATTTGTAGCGGTAGAGCGGATCCCGGAGCTCAAGGAAGGGCACTTCACGGTCCACATGGCC
>JBKJMA010000062.1:0-5006 GCA_046596505.1 Sphingomicrobium sp. | reverse complement strand
AAGTGGGCCTACGGCTTCAACCTCTCCGACCGCGGCCCGGTCGCTTTTTATCGCATCGTCGAGATCGACAGTAGCAAGAACTTCGGTCCCTATGCGACGGCTTTCGTCGAATATCGCCCTGCACCGCGGACGACGGTGAAGTTCGACGTCGACAATCTCCTCGACACAAGGGCCACGCGGAACCGGCTTTTCTCCTTCCCCAGCCGCGCCGTGCCGCCGTCGATCAATGAGTTTCGCGAGCGTAACATCCACCGCACTTTCTCGATCACGCTCAAGCAAGGGTTCGGCTGAGCCGGGGTGGCGCCGCCCTCCCCTCCTCGCTAAAGGGGCGCGCGATACTATCAGCAAACAGCGGAGCATGATGTGGGCGAGCCGAGGATTTTGCCGTTCGATTGGGAAGATCCGTTTGGCCTTGCCGGCCAACTCAGCGACGAAGAGCGGATGGTCCGCGATACCGCCGAGGGCTACGCCCAGGCCAAGCTTCAGCCGCGGGTCACCGAGGCCTATCTCAATGAGCATTTCGACCGCGAGATCTTGCGCGAAATGGGCGGCCTCGGACTGCTCGGTCGACCATCCCCAATGAATATGGTGGTGCCGGGCTTGGCTATGTCAGCTACGGGTTGATCGCGCGCGCGGTCGAGCGGGTGGACTCCGGCTACCGATCGGCGATGTCGGTCCAGTCGAGCCTGGTGATGTACCCGATCTTTGCCTATGGATCGGAAGAACAGCGGCGTAAGTATTTGCCGGAATTGGCGAAAGGTGAACTGGTCGGTTGCTTCGGTTTGACCGAGCCCGATGCCGGGTCGGACCCGGGCGGGATGCGCACGCGGGCGATCAAGACGGCGGACGGCTACCGGATTTCAGGCTCGAAGATGTGGATCTCGAACTCGCCGATCGCCGACGTGTTCGTCGTGTGGGCGAAGAGCGACGCGCATGGCGGGGCGATCCGCGGGTTCATCCTTGAAAAGGGAATGGCGGGCCTGACCGCGCCGCAGGTCAAGCAGAAGCTGAGCCTGCGCGCGTCGATCACCGGCGAAATCGTGATGGACGAGGTCGAGGTCGGCGAGGATTCGCTGCTGCCCAACGTCGAGGGGCTCAAAGGTCCGTTCGGATGTCTCAACCGGGCGCGCTATGGGATCGGCTGGGGCACGATGGGGGCGGCCGAGGCCTGCTATGCCGCCGCGCGCCAGTACACGCTCGACCGCAAGCAGTTCGGGCGTCCGCTGGCGGCGACGCAACTGGTCCAGCTGAAGCTCGCCAACATGGTCACCGAGATCACGCTCGGGCTGCAGGCGGCGCTGCGGGTCGGGCGGCGGCTGGAGGAAGGCATTCTCGTCCCCGAGACGATCAGCCTGATTAAGCGCAACAATTGCGGCAAGGCGCTCGACATCGCGCGGGTCGCTCGCGACATGCACGGCGGCAACGGGATCAGCGCCGAATATCAGGTGATGCGCCACGCCGCGAACCTCGAAACGGTCAACACGTACGAGGGCACGCACGACGTCCACGCGCTGATCATGGGCCGCGCGATCACCGGCATTGCTGCGTTTTAGTTGGGGGTGCGGGCTGGTGCAGTTCTTCGCTGAATTAACGCCGCCGGCGAAACAGCGCGATGAGCTCGTCGAGGTACACCGCGTCGGGCTCGCGGACGAAGCCGAGGCGTTCGGCGAGGCGCATCGACCGGGCGTTCTCGATCGAGATGATCGCCGGGATTTCGGGCGGCGCATAGGTCGCGTCGATCCAGTCGAGCGCGGCGCGGGCGGCCTCGGCGGCAATGCCCCTGCCGTGAACCGACGGGTCGAACACCCACCCCATTTCGGGCGCGCCGCTGATGTCGGGCACCATGCCACGCTCGAAATCGGCGAAACCGACCTCGCCGACCATGCGGTTTTCGGCCTTTAGTTCGACCGCCCAATAGCCGTAGCCGAGCAGTGGCCACTGGCCGACCGCCATCGTCAGGCGGCGCCAAGCGTCCTCGCGGTTGAAGGCATGGCCACCCAGATGCCGCACGACTTCACGGTCGGCGAGCTTGGCGGCGTGGGCGTCGAGATCCTCGCGGCGAAACGACCGCAGGATGAGCCGGTCGGTCTCCAGCGTTGGGGCCCAATGGATGACCGGCCGGTCGTTCGCAGCGTTGGTTCCCGGATCAGGTCCGGGATGACGGCTGTTGGCAGCCGTCACTTCTTCGCGAGGCTGAGCCCGCCAAAGCGCTTGTTGAAGCGAGCGACCTGGCCACCGGTGTCGAGCATGCGCGAGTTGCCGCCGGTCCACGCCGGGTGAGCGGTCGGGTCGATGTCGAGGGTCATCGTGTCACCTTCCTTGCCCCACGTCGAACGAGTCTGATAGCTCGAGCCGTCGGTCATCTTGATGGTGATGAAGTGATAGTTCGGGTGAGTCCCGCTTTTCATGTCGCTATTCCTTGTGAGGTGGCTGGTTTCCGACCAGCCGGTTCAAGGTGGCGCGCCTAGCCGAGGACGCCGCGATTGACAAGGCGCGTGGTTCCCCCCTAGCCGCCGCGCCAGGACTTGGGTTCCGGCGGCGAAAGCCATCGGCGAAGAGGAAGCCGGCGAACATCCGGCGCTGTGCCCGCAACTGTAAGCGATGCCCAGAGCCGAGCAATCGGTGAGCGCGCGAAGTCAGATACTGGCCCCGGTCCGTCGTTCGCTTCCCCCGGCCGGGTCCAGCCGTGGGCGGAGGGCCGGGCAATGGTGCACGTCCCTTTCGTGACGACAGTCATGGAAGGCCTGTCCACCGATGTTCGATTTCCCCATCCCCATTGTCGTCACCGCGTCGCGCGTGCCCGAAACGGCCCGATCGACCGCGGCCAGTGTTTCGGTCGTCGATCTGTCCACGCTGGCCCACCTTGGAGCGCCGCTGGTCGGCGATTATCTGCGCTTGATGCCGTCGACCGCGGTGTCGGTCAGCGGGCCAGCCGGAAGCCTCACCGAAGTGCGCATTCGCGGCGCCGAGGCCAATCATACGCTGCTGTTCATCGACGGCATCCGCGCCAACGACCCGGCGGCGGGCAATACCCCCCGGTTCGAACTGCTCAACGCCGACCTCGCCTCGCGCATCGAGCTGGTGCGCGGGCCGCAATCGGCGCTGTGGGGATCGGAAGCGATCGGCGGCGTCGTCGCGGTTGACGGCGACCCCGCAACCGGCACGCGTGGCAGCCTGATGGCAGAAGGCGGCTCATTCGGGACGGTACGCGGGTCGGCGACGGGGAGCTATGCCGGGTCGACGGTCACCGCAGCTCTGGCAATCGCCGGGCAAAAAGCGCGCGGGACCGACGCGTTTGACGGCACCGGCGATCGCGACGGGTACGAGAATGAGAGCGTCCGCGGGCGGGTGACGTGGGCAGTCGCGCCGAAGGTCGAGCTTGGCGCGTCGGGCTTTGCCATGACCGGGTTGAGCCAGTTCGACGGCTATTCCCCGATCACCTTCCTTCATGCCGACACGCTCGATAACAGCCGCAATCGGCTTGGCGCGGTCCGCGGCTGGGGAAGGGTCGGGGCGGCTCAAGACTCGGTATCGGCCACGGTTTCGGCAAGCTGGCTCGGATCGTCGAACCTCAACCGGCTTGACCGCGACGAGATCAACCGCACGAGCGCCAACCGGAACACGCTGACCGCCGAAGTGCGCGGCCATGTCCCGATCGGGACACTGGACCAGCAGCTGGTTGCGGCGGTCGAGCAGGAGGACGAGCATTTCCACGCCCGGGACATCGCTTATGGCGGCTTCAGCAACCAGGATCGGAGCCGTCGCCATCGCTCGGCAACGCTCGAGTGGAAGGGCGAGTGGCGCGCGCTGACCGGAGACGTTGCGGTGCGGCGCGATAGCTTCAACCGCTTCCGCGATGCGACCACAGTGCGCGCGTCGTTGCTGGCGCGGCTGGGCGGCGGGTTCGAAGCCACGGCCTCCTATGGAGAAGGCATCGCGCAGCCAACTTTCTTCGATCTTTACGGCTTTTTCCCGGGAAGTTTCGTTGGCAATCCGTCGCTTGTGCCGGAGCGTTCACGCGGCGCGGAAGCATCGCTGCGGTGGCATGACGCCCGCTGGAACCTCGCGCTGACCGGCTATCGCCAGCGGTTGCGCGACGAGATCGTCGACGTGTTCAATTCGACGACGTACGAATCGACCACTGTTAACGGGCTCGGCACAAGCCGCAGGCAAGGCGTCGAATTCGAGGCGGGCTGGTCGCGCTCCCCCGCGCTGAAGATCCAGGTCCAGGGAGCGTATCTCGAGGCGACCCAGCCCGGCACGTCGGCGGGCGCGCAGGTCAAGGAGGTCCGGCGACCGAAATGGTCCGGCGCGATCGTGGCCGACGGCGCCAGTGGACGGTTCAGCTATGGCGCGTCGATCGCTTATTCAGGAGCGCGGGCCGATGTCGACTTCGATCAGTTCCCGGCGGCGACGGTCAGGCTCGGCGGCTACGCGCTGGCGAGTGCCCGGATCGGGTGGAAGGTAGACGGACGGACCGAACTGTTCGCGCGCGTCGCCAACGCGTTCGATCGGCATTATCAGGACGTCGTCGGCTATCGGCCGTCAGGAAGGAGCGTGAATGGCGGGGTTCGCATCGCTGTTGGCCGCTAGCGCCGCGCTCAAGGTGGCGTCGCTCAACCTGTGCAGCGACGAGTATCTGCTGTTACTCGCGCATCCCGGCGAGGTGGTCAGCGTCTCGCGCCTGTCGCAGGACCCGCAGGACAGCATCCTTGCGCCGCTCGCCCGGCGGGTGGCGGGCAATCGCGGGCGGATCGAGGATGTTGTGCCGCTCCGCCCGACCGTGGTGCTGACGATGGGCGGCGGCGGGCGAGCCAGCGGGGCGATTGCACAGGCATTGGGGATGCGGGTCGTCGATTTGCCGCAACCGGCGAGCGTGGCCGATGTCCGGGCTAATCTGGCGCGCGTGGCGAAGGCGCTTGGCGACCGGCGGCGGGCGGCGCCGTGGCTGCGGCGGATCGCGGCATGTGGGGCGGTCGGGGCGCTACTCGCCTTGCTCGGGCTGC
>JBKJMA010000001.1:0-3422 GCA_046596505.1 Sphingomicrobium sp. | reverse complement strand
GCTGGGACCAGGACATGGCCGCGGTCGCCGGCCTCGCCGAGGCGATCCGCGCGCTGTGACCAACCCCGCAAGCGGCGAGCATCGCTTCCGCGAGATCATCCTGCCGTTCATCGTCTTCACCGCGATTTGGGGCTCGACCTGGATCGTCATCCGCGACCAGCTCGGGGTCGTTCCGCCGCAATGGTCGGTGACCTACCGCTTCCTCCTTGCCGCGATCGCGATGGCGGTGATCGCCAGGATCAAGGGCCACAGGCTTGGCCTGACGCGCGGCGGTCTCGGCGTCGCACTTTTCATCGGCGTCACCCAATTCTGCTTCAACTTCAACGCCGTCTACCTTGCCGAGCGCCACGTCACCTCGGGCGTCGTCGCGACCGTATTTGCGCTGCTTCTGATCCCCAACAGCCTGCTCGCCTGGGCCTTTCTCGGCCAGCGTCCCGGCCTGCGCTTCGTCGCCAGCGCTTGCATCGCCGTCGTCGGCATCGCGCTGATGATCGTCCACGAACTTCACGACAGCCGCGCCACCACCGAACAGATATTGGTCGGTATCGGCCTGACCTTCTTCGGCATGCTATCTGCATCCAGCTCCAACGTCATCCAGGCGCGCGAAGAGGCGAGGCACATGCCGATGAGCGTGCTGCTTGCGTGGTCGATGGGCATCGGCGCCGCGATCGACGCCGTCGTCGCGCTGGTCGTCGCCGGGCCGCCAGTGTTCGATCCGCGTCCCGCCTATTGGCTCGGCCTCGCCTACCTGTCGCTGGCCGCATCGGCGCTCGCCTTCAGCCTTTATTTCCCGGTCGTCCGCAAGATCGGCCCGGGCAAGGCGGCCTATTCGAGCGCGCTCGTCCCGATCATCGCGATGGCGCTGTCGACCGGGCTCGAAGGCTATCGCTGGACGTTGCTCGCCGGCGCCGGCGCCGCGCTCGCGCTTGGCGGGATGGTGCTGGCGTTGAGCGGCGGCAGCAAGGGGCGCGCCACCCCGCGCTGATCGACCGGCAGGTCGGCGAGGTGCGCCGCCTTCCACGCCATCGCCCGATGCACCCGGTTCGATCCCGACGGATGGTCGAAGAACAGTGCCTCTTCGACCCGCCCCGGCTCGATCTTGCGATATTCGCTGAGCTGCATCGCGCTCTGGGCAAAGCCGTCGGGCTCGCGCGCCGCGTCGAGCCCGAAGTTGTCGGCCTGGAGCTCGTGCCGCCGGATGAGCGTATTGGTGATTGGAGTCGCGACCAGCATGATCAGCGACACCATCAGGAAATAGACCGGCACCG
Organism: Sphingomicrobium sp.; assembly: GCA_046596505.1. Classification (GTDB taxonomy): domain Bacteria; phylum Pseudomonadota; class Alphaproteobacteria; order Sphingomonadales; family Sphingomonadaceae; genus Sphingomicrobium. The sequence continues at coordinate 2,154 of JBKJMA010000001.1, read as the reverse complement.
CGGCCAGGTCGGCGGGCCCGCTGACGCCCCACCGCGCGCCATGGCGCGCGATCAATCGCGGTACCGACCACCACAGCGCGAACATCACCCCCACCAGCAACAGCGCGAATTGCGCGATCATCCACTGGATGTGGTCGAGCACATAATGCCCCACCTCATGCCCCATGACTGCCTTGACCCCCGCCGGAGTGCTGCGGTTGAGCAGGTTGTCGTTGAGCGAAATGCGGATCGTCGGCCCCAGCCCAGAGACGTTCGCGGAGATGCGCTTCGACTGTTTCGATGCGTCGAAGACATAGACATTGTCGGCCGGGATATGGTTGGCGTGCGCCATTCCCAGTATCTGGTCGCGCAGCGGACCCGCCGCCATCGGCGTGTATTTGTTGAGCAGCGGCGAGATGAATACCGGCTGGATCATCACGATGAAGGCGAGCAGCAACGTTACCGCCCCCGCCGACCACAGCCACCAGCGGCGAGGCGACCAGCGGATAAGGGCGAAGACGATTGCGATCAGCACCGCCATGATCAGCGCGTTGACCGCAAGCACGATCGCCTGCTCGCCGAGCCATCCGCCAAACGACTGATTCATCAGCCCATATTGTTTCTCGCGGACAAAGCCGGCGTAAATTTCCCACGGCGCGGTCAGCATCGAGCCGATAAAGACGAACGGTACCGCAAAGAGCATCGCCTGGAGGAACCGCCGCCGCGTGATCCGCTCGGCCAGGTCGCGCCACTTCGCCGACCAGCCGAGCTGCAGCATGACGAGGTAGGACAGCACCCCGACCAGCGCGCTCCACAGCAGCATCCAGTATCCGCCCTCGAAATAAGCGTCCGACTTCGTCCGCGCGGCGCCGGACAGCGTGTCGAGATAGGCGCGCGACGCGGCCTCGACGTCGAACGTCGGCGCAATGGCGGCAAGCGTGATGAGCATGATCTATTTCCCCCGGGTCCGTGTGTACTATTCGAACAATACACCTTTGGCCAGTCTGTTGGCAGATCGACCAACGGCGGAGCTTTCGTGCATTGCCACCCACCGGCGCGCTCCCTAGCTAGTCGCCATGGATATCCTTACCGCGCCCCCCGCCGCCCACGCCGAAACCCGCCGCGGCGATTACCGCCCGCCCGACTGGCTCGTCCCCGAAGTCGCGCTCGACTTCACCCTCGACCCCGACCGTTCGACGGTGCGCGCCCGGCTGACCGTCGAGCGCAACGGCGCGCACGACCGTCCGCTGCGGCTCGAAGGCGACGAAATCGCCGCCACCTGGCTCAAGGTCGATGGCGCGCCGGTCGAGCCGGTGATGGATGGCCCGACGCTGGTCATCGCGCTTTGTGGCGACCGCGCGACGATCGAGACCGAAGTCGCGCTTCACCCCGCCGCGAACAGCAAGCTGATGGGGCTCTACGCCTCGGGTGGGATCCTCTGCACCCAGTGCGAAAGCCAGGGCTTCCGCCGCATCAGCTTCCACCCCGATCGCCCCGACGTCCTGTCGGTCTACACCGTGCGAATGAGCGCCGACAAAGCGCGCTTCCCGGTGCTGCTCGCCAACGGCAACTGCACCGCGTCGGGCGACGGCCAGGACGGTACCCACTGGGCCGAGTGGAACGACCCCTTCCCCAAGCCGTCCTATCTGTTCGCGCTGGTTGCCGGCGATCTCGCGCCGAACCGCGACAGCTTCACCACCATGTCCGGTCGGAATGTCGATCTCGGCATCTGGGTGCGCGAGGCCGACCTTGCCAAGACCGCCCACGCAATGGCCGCCCTCAAATCATCGATGGCGTGGGACGAACGCACCTACGGCCGCGAATATGACCTCGACCTGTTCAACATCGTCGCGGTCGACGATTTCAACTTCGGCGCGATGGAGAACAAGGGGCTCAACATCTTCAATTCGCGCTACATCCTGGCCGACGCCGACACCGCGACCGACGGTGATTTCGACGCCATCGCCGGGGTCGTCGCGCACGAATATTTCCACAATTGGTCGGGCAATAGGGTCACCTGCCGCGACTGGTTCCAATTGTCGCTGAAGGAAGGCTTCACGGTCTTCCGTGACCAGAGCTTTTCGGCCGATATTGGCTCGGCGGCGGTCAAACGGATCGACGACGTGCGGCTGCTCCGCGCGGCGCAATTTCCCGAGGACGACGGCCCGCTGGCGC
>JBKJMA010000076.1:0-15352 GCA_046596505.1 Sphingomicrobium sp. | reverse complement strand
TGGGTCTTGCCGCGGTCATGATCGAACAGGACGCCCGGGCTACGGTGCATCTGGCTGACGATGACGCGCTCGGTGCCGTTGATGATGAACGTGCCGTTGCGCGTCATCAGCGGCATGTCGCCCATGTAGACGTCCTGCTCCTTGATATCGATGACCGACTTGGCTTCGGTGTCGGGGTCGATCTCGAACGAGGTGAGGCGCAGCGTCACCTTCATCGGCGCGGCATAGGTCAGCCCGCGCTGGCGACACTCGTCGGTGTCGAACTTGGGGTGCTCGAGCTCGTAGCGATCGAAGTCGAGGTGCGCGGTGCCGGCGAAATCCTGGATCGGGAAGACCGAGCGCAGGGTCTTCTCGAGACCCGAGACATAGCCGATCGCGGCATTGGAGCGAAGGAACTGCTCATAGCTTTCGCGCTGGACCTCGATGAGGTTCGGCATTTCGCTGATCTCGTGAATATTCCCGAAGATCTTGCGGATGCGGCGCGAGTGGTTGGGGCGCGGAGCCGTCGAGGTCAGGTCGATCGCTTTGGTAGCCATGGGTATCCCTGCGCTGTTGCTCGATACCCGGACGGACCGGGGGCCGAGGCTCCCGGACGGGCCGGGCGTGATGGTCGGAGCGCTTGGCCTGTTGCCCCTCTCCTTGCGTGCGGCCCGTGCGCGGTTCGGGCCCTGTCCCGGAGAGGGCAGGAAAGGCCCCGGACGCACGAAAGGGTGCGGCGAGGCCGTGATGTTCTGGATTGACCGGATATAGAGCGATTCAGACGGCGCGCAAGGGGGCAAAATCGACCCGGTCGGCTAAAGCAGCTCCCACGCCAGCGAGGCGAGCAGGACCAGCAGGCTGGACCCCAGCGCCAGCACGGCGGCGCCGCTTTGTCGCCTGGCAGTCGCCCCTGCTACCGCCATCTTGAACGCCATGTTGACCGCCACCGTACCGCCGATCGCGAGGCCCGCAAGGCGCGGCGCGATTGATCCCGCCGGCAGCCCCGACAGGGTAACGATGGCCGCGTCGACGTCGAAACTCCCCGCAAGGAAAAGCGACCAGGCGACCCCGCGTTCACCGAACGAGACCGACGCCCAGCGCACCAGCAGCGCCGCCCCGGCCACCGCCACGAGGAAGCCGAGCGCGGGAGCCAGCTGGATCGGATTGCGGCCAAGCGACGGTTGCCCGGTGCCTGACTCCGTGGCCGACCGGCGCCAGGCGACCAGCGCAACGGCAAACGACACGATCATCGCCGGCCCGATTACGCGGAAAACCGGTATAAAGGCCCCGCCGGCGAGCACGAAAATCAGCAGCAGCACGCGCAGGTACATGATCGCCGAGGCGATCGCGATGCCTGCGGTCCACGGCCCTTCCTCGCCCGAACGCAGGCGTTGGGCAAGCGAGGCGGTCACCGCGGTCGACGAATAGGCCCCGCCGATGACGGCTGTTGCAAGGGTTCCCTTGCGCTGGCCGACCAGCCGGTTGGCGATGTAGCCGGCGAAGGAGAAACCGGTGACGAGCACCACCACCAGCCATAGCTGAAAGGGATTCCACGCCTCATAGGGACCAAAGCGGCGGTTGGGCAGGAACGGCAGGACCCCGCCGGCGATGACCGCATAATAAGCGAGGGCGTCGATATCCTGGCGGCTCAGCCGGTTGACGAAACGGTGCGATTGTTCGCGCGCTGCCAGGATCAGCGTGGTCAGCGCAGCGCCGGCGATCGCCATCATGGCCTGCCCCGATCCCGCGAGCAGGCCGAGCGCGACGGCGATCAGCGCGGCGACAAAGCTGGTCGCATCGCGCTTGCCACTGCCCCTCGCCTGGCGCGCATAGCCCATGACCAGGACCGCTACGAGGCCGGCTAGCGGTACCGCGCCGACGATGGCCCCGAGCGACTGGACGATCAGCGCGATAAGCCCGCCGCTCACCGCGAGCAGAGTGAAGGTCCGGATTCCAGCGATCCGTGATCCGCTCGCGCCATGGCGCAACCGCCAGCCGCGCTCGATCCCGATCAGCAAGCCGGCCGCGAACGCCGCCGCGAGGCCGCGGATGATTACCCAGTCGATCAAGGGGTGGATGCCGTTGGCAAAGCGCGGTCGATCATGAGGCTTATTGGCGGGTTGCGGCGGAGGATACGAGTCCTGATGGGGCTGAAGGACGAGCGCACTAGCCAGCGCATACGCGAAAAAGGCGACCCCTTGCGGAGCCGCCTTTCCCGATCACGACTGCTTCAAGACAGCCGCAAAACTGTGTTGGAAGCTTACTTGAGTTCGACAGTGCCGCCGGCTTCCTCGATCTGCTTCTTGATCTTCTCGGCTTCGGCCTTGTTGATGCCTTCCTTGACAGCCTTCGGCGCGCCTTCGACGAGCGCCTTGGCTTCACCGAGGCCCAGACCGGTGATCGCGCGGACTTCCTTGATGACGTTGATCTTCTTGCCACCGTCGCCGGTGAGGATCACGTCGAATTCGGTCTGCTCTTCGACTTCCGGGCCAGCGGCGGCGGCGGGGCCGGCGACCGCGACGGCAGCGGCGGCCGAAACGCCCCACTTCTCTTCGAGGGCCTTGGCGAGATCGGCGGCTTCGAGAATGGTCAGCGCCGAAAGCTGGTCGACCAGCGAGTTGATGTCAGCCATGTTAAACTCCTGTGCGGGGCAGCGCCCCAATGCGTTGAAAACGAAACGAAGAAACTATGCCGCTTCCTTGGCCGCGTAAGCCCCGAACACGCGGGCCAGCTGGGCCCCCGGTTCGTTGATCGTGCGGGCAATCTTGGTCGCCGGTGCCTGGATGAGCCCGATGAGCTTCGCGCGCAGCTGGTCGAGCGAAGGGAGCGCGGCGAGTGCCATGACCCCTGCAACGTCGAGCAACGTGTCACCCATCGCGCCGCCAACGATTTCCAACTTGGCGTTGGTCTTGGCGAACTCCACTGCGACCTTGGCGGCCGCAACGGGGTCGATCGAAGTAGCAAGCGCGGTCGGGCCGGTCAGCATCTCGCCGATCGGTCCATAGCGCGTGCCCTCGAGGGCGATGACGGCCAGCTTGTTCTTCGCGACTTTGAACTGGGCGCCGGCGTCGCGCATCTTCAGGCGCAAGTCGGTGGACTGGGCCACCGTCAGGCCGAGATTGCGGGTGATGACCACCACGCTGGTCTCGGAGAAGACGCTCTTCAGCTCGGCAACCAGATCGGCCTTTTGCGAACGATCCATGCCAACTCCTTGGTTCGGCCCGAGCGGATGCGCGGACCGAGCTTCACAAACCCCCGCCGCGTGAGCGACAGGGAACGAAGTCCGTAGGGGGCTGGATCAATGGCGCCGCAGTTCGCAACGCACGGTGGCCGGTTGCCGGTGAAGGCTGGGCCACCCGAATTCCTGTCCCCGCCTCGGTCGCAGATTAAGGAGGAAACCCCCAGCGACTGTCTCGGACGGATGCGCCGAGCGAACTCAGTGCGGGATGGCCTATAGCGGGTTGGGGGATTTGATCAAGGGGTGGGTAATGCGGCGCAATGGCCCGGTGTCAGCGCCCTTTGTCGGAGCTGGGTCATTCAAAACGATGGAACTCATAGTCAGCATTGCGGTGCGGAGCGAAAGCGCTGTGATATTCGCGCATTTCTTGGCGTAATCGGTCAGCTCCCGACACGGGACACTCGCATGATGCGCGAACTACAATTTCGTCCTCATCTGCCCATCCCAAAACCGCCATCCGCTTGAGATAGATGTTTGTGTCCGCTCTTCGCTCCACTCGTTTCAAAATATGTCGCAGACAAATTCCCGATACTACAATCGCGCCAGCAGTGTTCGCCAGCGCGCCTGAAATCTCGGAGAGGCGAAGAGCTGAGAGGTACGATTGCTGGTCGCGCGTCAGGGCACTATCCAAATCATAAAATGATGCTCCCAAGCTAGTAGCTAATTGTTGCGCCAAGGTTGTCTTTCCAACCCCTGTTCAACCATCAATACCCATGATTCCCGAGCGTCTGTGCGTTGCCTCCATCGCGCGTACCAAGTCCTTAAGATCGCGGAAGACTTGAGGCACCCTTCGCTCCATGAGCTTTTAATCGATGCGGGAGATTGGCCCGCGAATGTTCCCAATGTTCGCGGTGACCATGGGGGTCTGGCGATCCCTTTGCCAAAGCGAAAGCTTGGTCGATTCGAATACCAAACAGCTTAACCTAGTTGGCACAAGAGGGGGCTGTAGGACAGCGAAAGATCAGTTCTTCTTCTTGCTCGGCGGCCACGGCTCGATCGGCTCGATTGTCGCGTAGCGCTCTTTCAACGGGGGGTTCTTCAGTTCGGGGAAGATCGGCAGGTCCACTTCGATGCGCATGTCGGGCATGCGGTCGAGCAAGTTGCGGATGAGGGTCAGGCGGCCGCGCTTCTGGCTGTTGAAATCAACCAGGGTCCACGGCGCACAGGGCGTGTGGGTCGCCTTGAGCATGGCCTCCCTGGCCTTGGTATAATCGTCGTAATGCTGGCGCGCGGCGAGGTCGATCGGGGACAGTTTCCATTGCTTGAGCGGATCGGCGAGGCGCTCGGCGAAGCGTGATTCCTGTTCCTTCTGGTCGCAACACAGCCAATATTTGAAGAGCAGGATGCCGTCGTCGACGAGGGCCTTCTCGAACGCCGGGACCGCGGCGAGGAAGTCGGTCGCCTGCTTTTCGGTGCAGAAGCCCATGACGCGCTCGACCCCGGCGCGGTTGTACCAGCTGCGGTCGAACAGCATGATCTCGCCCGGCGCGGGGAGGCGGGTGGCGTAGCGTTTGAGATAGGCTTGCGTGCCGAGCACGCGCGGTGGCCTGCCGAACGCGACGATGTGGCAGTCGCGCGGGTTGATATGTTCATGGATCGCGTCGATCACGCCGCCCTTGCCGGCGGTGTCGCGGCCTTCGATGACGATCAGGATGCGCTGGCCAGTGACCTTTGCCCAATGCGCCATCGCGACGAGTTCGAGGTCGAGTTCGGCCAGTTTCGCATCGTATTTCTTGCGCTTCATCGCGTCCTCCGCTCGGCACCGCGTTGCCCTTGGCCCGCCACTCGTTATAGCGCGTTCGATGTGATGGAGTAGACGAATGATCGAAGCCGAATTCTGGGATTATGACTCACCCGAGGAGATGGCTGCGGCGGTTGCCGGCGATATCGGGTTCATCATCGAGAGTGCGCTCGACGCGCGGGGATCGGCATTGCTCGCCTTCCCCGGCGGATCGACCCCCCAGCCGATTTTCGCCGAGTTGGTCAAGGCCAAGTTGAATTGGAAGAAGGTCACCATTTTCCCCGGCGACGACCGGCTTGTCGCGATGGACAATGAGCTGTCGAACGTGCGCGGGATTGCCAAGGCGTTCCTGCCGACCGGCGCACGCGTCTTTCCGATCACCGCGCCGATCGCCGATTACAAGCTGGCCGGCAATTCCGCCGATGCACGGCTGCAGGATTTGCCGTGGCCGCCGGATCTGGTGTGGCTCGGGATGGGGGCGGACGGGCATACCGCGTCGATCTTCGCGGGGCCCGACCTCGAGGCGGCGCTCGATGCACCCAAGGCGCGGCGGATGGTAGGGGTGATGCCCGATCCGCTGCCGGCCGAGGCGCCGGTCGCAAGGGTTACCCTCACCCGGGCGGCGATATTGCAGGCGCGCACGATCCTCATCACGATCACCGGGCAGAAGAAGCGTGACCTGCTCGAGCAAGCGATCGAGGACGGGCACAGTTCAAAGCTGCCGATCGGGCGGGTGCTGGCGGAGTGCGAGCAGCCGATCGATATTCACTGGTGTGCCTGATCCGGCGGGGGTTGTGACGGCGCGCTGATTGCGCGCAGCCACCCCCGTTCGAGAGAGTAGGGCTTCAGTCCTTGATCCCCAGCCGATCCAGCACGAAGGCGTACATCTCGGCCTGGTCGGCGTAGCTGCGGAAACGGCCGGACTTGCCGCCGTGACCGGCTTCCATGTTGATGCGGAACAGCAGGGGGTTGGTGTCGGTCTTCCGCGCGCGGAGGCGAGGGACCCACTTGGCGGGCTCGTAATATTGGACCTGGCTGTCCCACAGGCCGGTCGAGACGAACATCGACGGATAGGCCTGGGCGCGGACGTTGTCGTAAGGCGAGTAGGCGGCCATGACCTTGTAGTCGGCTTCGTTCGCGGGGTTGCCCCACTGGTCGAACTCGTTGGTGGTGAGCGGGATCGAGGTGTCGAGCATGGTCGTCAGTACGTCGACGAACGGGACCTGCGCGACGATTACGGCGTAATCCTGAGGAGCCTGGTTGGCGACGGCGCCCATCAACAGCCCGCCCGCGCTCCCGCCACGCGCGGCGACGCGGCCCTTGGCGGCATAGCGCCGGGCGACGAGATCACGGGTGACATCGACGAAATCGTTAAAGCTGTTCTGCTTTTTCGCGAGGTGGCCGTCGTCGAACCAATGGCGTCCCATTTCCTGTCCCCCGCGAATGTGGGCGAGCGCGAACACGACGCCGCGGTCGAGCAGGCTGGTCGTCGCGACCGAATAGTCGGGGTCGCTCGACAGGCCGTAGCTGCCGTAGGCATATTGGAACAAGGGCGCGGTGCCATCGCGCTTGAGGCCCTTTTTGTAGACCAGGCTGACGGGGACGCGGGCGCCGTCGCGGGCGATGGTCCAGACGCGTTCGGTGACGTAGTTTTTGGCGTCGTAGCCGGGGACGGGCTGGACTTTGAGCGTGCGGCTTTTGCCGGTCGCGGCATTCCATTCGAGGGTCGTCGTCGGGGTGACGAGCGACTCATAAGTGTAGCGCACCCACGGGGTCACGGCCTCGTGATTGTCCTCGAGGCTCATCTGGTAGGCGGGCTCGCTGGCATCGACGAGGGTCGATTTGCCGGTGCGGCTGAGCAGGCGGAGGCGCTTGTTGCCGTCATGTCGCTCGGCGATCGCGGTGAAGGTGTCGAACGCGGCGAAATCGTCGATGAAGTCGCCGGGCCGGGTCAGCGTGGTCCAGGACGATGACGACTTGCCGAGCGCGGCGTCGGGGAAGCTCTTGAGCTGGTAATTGGGCGCGCCGGCGTTGGTGCGCACGATCCAGCGGCCGTTGGCGTGGTCGGCGCGATAGAGGACATCCTTGGTGCGCGGGGCGATCAGCGTCATGCGGTCGGGCTGGCCGAACGGGGCGCAGCGCTGCTCGGTCATCGTCGTTGCCTCGGCACCGATGCAAGTGAATTTGCCCGAGGCGGTGCGAGTCACCCCGATGTTGAACGTGTCGTCTTTCTCTTCGTAGAGAAGGCGATCGCCATCGGCCGGCGAGCCAATAATGTGGAGCTTGATCCGCTTCGATTGCAGCGTGACGGGATCCTTTTCGACATAAAGGAGCTGGCTCGCCGATCCCCAAACAAGGTCAGGCTCGATGTTGGTCACCGTGTCGGGAAGCGTTTTCCCGGTTATCGTGTCGAGGATCTTCAGCACATATTGGCGGCGGCCGACCTTGTCCTCGGCATAAGCGAAGTAGCGGCCGTCGCGGCTTGGCTCGAAGCCCGAAACGGCGAAATAGCCGCTGCCCTTGGCCATCGCGGGCTCGTCAAGCAGGATTTGCTCGGGCGCCGTCATGCTGCCCTTGCGGCGCGCGATGATCGGATAATCGGCGCCGGGGGTGAAGCGGCGGTAGTAATAATAGCCGTCCTGGCGGTAGGGAACCGAGCTGTCATCCTGTTTTATGCGGCCGGTGATCTCGGCGAACAGCTTGTTCTGGAGCGATTTCAGCGGCGCCATCATCGCGTCGGTGTAGGCATTCTCGGCGCCGAGGTAGGCGAGCATCTCGGGATTCTTGCGCGTGTCGTCGCGCAGCCAGTAATATTCGTCGTTGCGGACCGCGCCGAACGGGGCGCGGACTTCGTGGGCGCGCTGGGCCGCGACGGGAGGCGTCGGTGCCTGGGCAAGCGTGGCGGTCGAGACGAACAGGCTGGCGAGCAGAAGCGAACGCATGCGGGTATCCTTTAGCGTAAGGGTTGGCCGCTGGTTTCCTTGAAGAACAGCAGCGAGGTGACGACGGAGACGGCGGTGAAGGCGAAGGCGTACCACAGGCCAGCGTATAGGTTGCCGGTGATGGCGACGATAGCGAAACTGGTGACCGGCAGGAAGCCGCCGACCCAGCCGGTGCCGACGTGGTAGGGCAGGCTCATCGCGGTGTAGCGGACGCGGGTCGGGAACATCTCGACCAGCGCGGCGGCCATCGGGCCGTAGAGCGCGCAGGCGGCGGCGGTGAACAGGAGCAGCCAGCCCATCAGCGTGGACCAGTCGACGTTCGCGGGGTCGGCCTTGGCGGGATAGCCGGCGGTGGTGAGCGCGGCCTTGAGCCGGTCTCCGGTGGCGGTTTTCAGTGCTTTCAAGCTCTTGCCGTCGAGTCCGGAACCGTCGGGGACGGGAAGCATCGTGCTGCCGACGGCAATCGCGGTCCGGCCATCGGTCGAGGCGATGTCGCGGTAGGAAATGCCCGATCCGGCGAGCAAGCTCTTGGCGATGTCGCAGGCGGTCGAGAAGTGGCGCGTGCCGGCGGGATCGAACTGGACCGAGCAGGTCGCGGGGTCGGTGACGACGGTGATCGGGGTGCGCGCCTGGGCCTCGATCAGCGCGGGGTTCGCGGCGCGTGCAATGGCGTGATAGCCGGGGAAATAGGCAGCGAGCGCGACCAGCATTCCGGCGACCATGATCGGCTTGCGGCCCCATTTGTCCGACAGCCAGCCGAATACGACGTAAAGCGGGGCGGAGACGATCACCATCACCATGACGATCTCGTTGACCGTCTTGCCGGGCAGGCCGACCATCTTCTCGAGGAACAGCTGCATGTAGAAGAAGGTCGAATACCAGACGGCGCCTTGCGCACACATCAAGGCGAAGAAGGCGATGCCGACTTGGCGCAGGCTGGCGGGGTCGGCAAACGCTTCGCGCAGCGGCGCCTTGGTGACATTGCCCTCTTCGCGCAGGGCGACGAAGGCGGGGCTCTCGGAGAGTTTGGTGCGCAGCCACAGCGAAACGCCGAGCAGGATCGCGGAGGCGAGGAACGGGATGCGCCAGCCCCATGCGGCGAAGGCCTCCTCGCCGAGCAGGGTGCGGGTGACGAGGATGACCGCGAGGGCAGCGAGCAGGCCAAATGCCGCCGATGACTGGATCCAGCTGGTGGCGTAACCGCGGCCGTGATCGGGGGCGTGCTCGGCCACGTAAATTGCGGCGCCGCCATATTCGCCGCCGAGCGCGGTGCCCTGGCAGATGCGCAGGATGATCAGCAGGGCGGGGGCGAGCCAGCCGGCCTGGGTGTAGGTCGGAAGGCAACCGATGAGGAAGGTCGCGCCGCCCATCAGGCTGACGGTGATGAGGAACGCGCCCTTGCGGCCCATGCGGTCGCCGAGGCTGCCGAACAGAATCGCGCCCAACGGACGGAAGGCGAAACCGGCGGCGAACAGCCCGAGCGCGGCGATCAGCGAGGCGGTCGGCGGAAGCGACGCGAAAAAGGTCTTCGAGATGATCTGGGTGAGCGATCCGAAGATGAAGAAATCATACCATTCGAACGCGGTGCCAGCCGAGGAAGCGGTGATGACGCGCGTCATGCCCCAGTTCGAAGTCGTCGTGCTCGCCATCCAGCTCCCCTTGCTCTTGCGGCAGGGATAGCGGGTGGGGTGGAGCGCGCAAGTCAGTCCTTGGTGATGCGCTCGTCGATGGTGGCGACGGTAAAGCCGAATATGCTGACGGTCATGTGGTTGAGGAGGACGCGGCCGCCGGGCTGGAGAATGAGGGTCTGGCTGGCGCTAAGGTAACCCTTCATCGGGTAATCGAGAGTGAGGGTGGTGGCGGAAACGGAACCGGTGACGGGTCCCGCAGCGTCGCTGAGCGTGCCGGTCAGGGTCGTCGGCGAGGTTGAGCGGAGTTTCCAGCTGCGGTTTTTTGGGGATTCGCTGCCTCGGCGGATGGTCTGGTCGAGGATGATGCCGCCGTGGCCGTCGGGTCGGCCGGAGCTGGTGACGCGGAGCGGCTGGGTGCCCTTGAAGACGATCCAGATCGTGCCGACGCCGTGACTATGGCCCAAAAAGAAGTCGAGCGGATCAAGGTGGGTCGGGACGGACGCGCCGAGCGTGGCGGCGGCGAGGAGGCTGAGCATGGCACAGGAACGCCCAAGCATTGCGGTCGGGCCCGCGCGCCGCCGAACCCCTGTCAAAGGCGCGACCGCTCCCCATATGCGGGGCATGAGAAAATCCCCATGCCGCCGTTGAAACCCCCGCCCGAACGCGCGGTGCCGAGCGGGCGATTGTCGCGGCTCGGCCAGTTCGGGCGGCTCGCGGGCGGAGTTGCGGGCGGGATGATCGCGGAAGGCGCGCGGCGGCTGGCGGAGGGCGAGCGGCCGAGCGTTCGTGGCATGTTGATGACTCCGGGCAATTTCGCGCGGCTGGCGGATCGGCTGTCGCACCTGCGCGGGGCGGCGATGAAGCTTGGCCAGATGATTTCGATGGATGCCGGCGACATGCTGCCGCCCGAACTCAGCCAGCTGATGGCGGGACTTCGCGAGCGAGCCAATCATATGCCGCCGCAGCAGTTGCAAAAAGTGCTGGCGCGCGAATGGGGCGCGGACTGGCGGCGGCGGTTCAAGCGGTTCGAGCCGACCCCGATGGCCGCAGCGTCGATCGGGCAGGTGCACCGCGCGATCGCGCTCGATGGCCGCGACCTGGCGATCAAGGTGCAATATCCGGGCGTGCGCGACAGTATCGATGCCGACATCGACAATGTCGCGACGCTGCTGCGCGTGTCGGGGTTGTTGCCGAAGGAACTCGACATCGCGCCGCTGCTCGAGGAGGCCAAGCACCAGCTTGCCGAGGAAGCCGATTATCGCCGCGAGGGCGAGCAGATGACGCATTATGGCGCGCTGCTGGCGGGCGAGGCCGATTATGTCGTGCCGCGGCTCGATGCCGAATTCAGCACGGGTCAGGTGCTGGCGATGGACTATCTCGCCGGTGAGCCGATCGAGAGCCTGGCCGATGCGCCGAAGGAGGAGCGCGACCGGGTGATGACCGCGCTGCTGTCGTTGGTGCTGCGCGAGCTGTTCGAGTTCGGGGTGATGCAGACCGACCCCAATTTCGCCAATTATCGATACCAGTCCGACAGCGGGCGGCTGGTGTTGCTCGACTTCGGCGCGGCGCGGCCGGTATTGCCCGAGACGAGCGCGGCCTATCGTCGGCTGATCGAGGCGGCGCTTGCCGGGGATCGCGCGGAAGTGCGCGCGGCGGCGCTGGCCGCGGGGTTTGTCGGCGAGGGGGCAGTGGCTCGGCATGGCGAGCGGATCGACGCGATGATCGACGTGGTGCTGGCCAAGCTCAACCAGCCCGGTCCGTTCGATTTCGGCGACCGTGGCTTTGTCGAATTGTTGCGCGAGCCGGGGACTGCGGTGGCGAGCGATTCGGCGGCTTGGCATTTGCCGCCGGCAGCGATCCTGTTCGTCCAGCGCAAGATCAGTGGGACGGCATTGCTTGCCGCGCGGCTCAGGTCCGAGGTCGACGTGCGCGCGCTGGTCGCGGCGCAGCTTGGCGAGGGAATAACCGCCTAGCCGTCGCGGCCTTTTACCAGTGCGTCGACCACGCTCGGATCGGCCAGCGTCGAGATGTCGCCGAAGCCGTCGCTCTGCCCCTCGGAGATCTTGCGCAAGATACGTCGCATGATCTTGCCCGAACGGGTCTTCGGAAGCGCCGGGGCGAACTGGATCCGTTCGGGGACGGCGAGCGCACCAATCTGCTGACGGACCCCGTGGTGAAGCTCCTTGTGGAGATCGGGGTGGGGCTCGACCCCGGCATTGAGCGTGACGTAGGCGTGGATCGCCTGGCCCTTGATGTCGTGGGGGACCGCGACGACCGCCGCCTCGGCGACATGCTCGTGAGCGACGAGCGCGCTTTCGACCTCGGCGGTGCCGATCCGATGGCCCGAGACATTGATGACGTCGTCGACCCGGCCGGTGATCCAGTAATAGCCGTCCTCGTCGCGGCGGCAGCCGTCGCCGGTGAAGTAGAGCCCGGGGTAGGCTGTGAAATACGTCTGGAAGAAGCGTGTCTCGTCGCCCCACACGCCGCGCATCTGGCCGGGCCAGGAGGAACGGAGGCAGAGGTTGCCGGCGGCGGCGGCGTCGAGTTCTCGGTGTTCGGGGTCGACCAGCAGCGGCTCGATGCCGGGTAGGGCGCGGGTGGCGCTGCCGGGCTTCATGTCCATCGCGCCGGGGAAGTTGGCGATGAGGATGCCGCCGGTCTCGGTTTGCCACCAGGTGTCGGTGACCGGGCAGCGCTTGTCGCCGACGACGCGCCAGTACCAGTCCCATGCCTCTGGGTTGATCGGTTCACCGACCGTGCCGAGCAGGCGCAGCGAGGCGCGGCTGTATCTGGTCACCCAGTCATCACCTTCGCGCATCAGCGAGCGGATCGCGGTCGGGGCGGTGTAGAGGATGGTGACGCCGAGGCGGTCGATCGTCTCCCACAGGCGGCCGTGGTCGGGGTAGTTGGGGACGCCGTCGAACATCACGCTGGTCGCGCCGCACAGCAGCGGGCCATAGACGGTATAGCTGTGGCCCGTGATCCAGCCAACGTCGGCGGTGCACCAGAAGATGTCGTCGACGCGGGTCCCGAAGATCCAGTCGAAGGTGGTCGCCGCCCAAGTCGCGTAGCCGCCTGTGGTGTGGACCACGCCCTTGGGCTTGCCGGTCGAACCCGAGGTGTAGAGGATGAACAACGGGTCTTCGGCGTTCATCGGCTCGGGCGGGCAGTCGAGCTGGACGGTCAGGCGAAGGTCGCTCCAACTGAGGTCGCGGCCGAGGGTCATCGGTACGTCGCCGCCGGTGCGCCGAATGACGATGACGGTGTCGACCGGACTGGTTGCGAGCGCCTTGTCGACATTGGCTTTCAAAGGGATAGGCTTTCCCCCGCGACGGCCCTCGTCGGCGGTGATTACCGCGGTCGCGCCGCAATCGCGAATGCGGTCGGCGAGGCTTTCGGGGGAGAAGCCGCCGAACACGACACAATGGACCGCGCCGATCCGGGCGCAGGCGAGCATCGCCGCCGCCGCTTCGGGGATCATCGGCAGGTAGATCATGACGCGGTCGCCGCGCTTGATGCCGCGCGATTTCAGCGCATTGGCGAAGCGGCAGGTCTCTTCGTACAGCTCGCGGTAGGTGAGCGGGCGGCCCTCGCCGGGTTCGTCGGCCTCGAAGATCAGCGCGGTGCGGTCGCCGCGCTCGGCAAGGTGCCGGTCGAGGCAGTTGACCGAGAGGTTGAGCTCGCCATCGGCATACCAGCGGATGTGGAAGTCGGCCTGGTCGAACGACCAGTCGCCAGCCTTGGTCGGAAAACGGGTCCAGTCGAGCCGCTTCGCCTGGTCGAGCCAGAAGCCGGGCGCGTCGGTGGCGAAGGCTGAGTGAAGCGCGGCGAGTTCGACCGGGCCGACGCGCGCGTCGAAGCCGGCGGGGACGGGGACGACGGCTTCACTCATGACGCTTACTCCACTGGCGGCGCTACTAATGCCATGTCGATTACGAAACGATAGCGGACGTCGTTCTTCAAAAGTCGCTCGTAGGCCTCGTTTACCTGGTCCATCGGGATCATCTCGCATTCGGGGTAAATTCCCTTCGCCGCGCAGAAGTCGAGCATTTCCTGCGTTTCGGGGATGCCGCCAATCGCGGACCCTCCAACTGCGCGGTTCATCGAGATGAGGTTGTAGCTGTGGAACGGCGGCATCTGGTCGATCGCGCCGACCAGCACCATCCGGCCCGAGCGGCCGAGCAGCTGCACATAGGGCGTGATGTCGTGCTTGACCGGGATCGTGTTGAGGATGAAGTCGAACCGTCGGCCGGACGCGGCCATCTGCGCGGCGTCGGTCGACAGGATGACGTCGTGCGCGCCAAGCGCGCGCGCGTCGTCGCCCTTGCTCGCCGTTGTCGTGATCATGGTGACGTGCGCGCCCATCGCGGCGGCGATCTTGACCCCCATATGACCCAGCCCGCCGAGGCCGATGACCGCCACCTTGGTGCCTTCGCCCACCCCATATTGGCGCAGCGGAGAGAAGGTCGTGATCCCAGCGCACAGCAACGGCGCGACGCGTGCCACGTCCATGCCCTCGGGCACGCGGCAGACGAAATGGTCGCGGACCACGACATGGTCGGAATAACCACCCTTGGTCAGCGACCCGTCATGCTTGTCGATCCCGTTATAGGTTCCGACCATCCCCTTTTCGCAGAAGATTTCCCAGCCGTCCCTGCACTGCTGGCACGCCATGCAGCTGTCGACCATGCAGCCCACCGCGACGGTATCGCCAACCTTGTGCGCGGTGACATCGCCGCCGATTGCGGTAACGGTGCCGACGATTTCGTGCCCCGGGACCACTGGATAGCGGCTGTTGTGCCAGTCGTTGCGGCACTGGTGAAGGTCGGAATGGCAGATACCCGCATGGCTGATCTTGATCGCGACATCATTGGCGCGCAGGTCGCGGCGCTCGAAGTTCATCGGCTTCAATGGCTGGTCGGCGGCGTCGGTGCCCCATCCCTTGGCTTGGGTCGGCATGGTGTTGACTCCTGGGGCCTGTGTTAGCGGACGCGGGCGAGAACGGCGCGCGCCTGTACCAGATGCGGCCGATCGACCATTTTGCCAGCGACCGACAGCACGCCCGCCTCGGGCGCGGCGGCGAACGCTTCAATAATCGCGGTGGCGTGCGCAATGTCGTCGGGCGACGGCGTGAAGGCGGCGTTGATCGGGCCGACTTGCGCGGGGTGGATGGCGAGCTTGCCGGTGAAGCCCTCGCGTGCGGCGGCGCGGGCTTCGGCGGCGAGGCCCGCGTCATCGCGGAAATCGGCGTAGACGCCATCGACCGGCTGAACCTCGGCCGCAACCGCGCCGACCAGGCATAGCGAGCGCGCCATCCGGTAGGTGAATGCCAATTCGCCATCGGCGCCATGCTTCGACGATGCGCCGAGTGCGGCCGACAGATCCTCCGCGCCCCAACTCATCGCCGCTAGGCTCGATCCGGCATCGCGATAGCTCAACAGCCCGAACAGGCTGGCGGCAGTTTCGGTAACGATGGCGTGGATCGGCAGGCAGCGCGGGGCAAGTGTCGCGGCGAGCGCGGCGACATCTTCGCCGCACTCGGCCTTGGGCAGGACGATGCCATCGATCGCCAGATCGTCGAGCGCGGCAATGTCGTCGTCATGCGCCTCGGTTCCGATCGGGTTGATCCGTACCCAGCGCTCGGGTTCGCCGTTGCGGCGCTCAGGCAGCAGCCCCAGCAGTTCGCGCGCAAGCTCTTTCTGCGCGGCGGCGACGCTGTCCTCAAGGTCAAAAATCACCGCGTCGGCCGCGCTGGCGAT
The DNA here is from genome assembly GCA_046596505.1 of Sphingomicrobium sp. Classification (GTDB taxonomy): domain Bacteria; phylum Pseudomonadota; class Alphaproteobacteria; order Sphingomonadales; family Sphingomonadaceae; genus Sphingomicrobium. Next base: position 59 of record JBKJMA010000076.1, on the reverse strand, counting down.
CGCCTTCAACATCTTCTTGTTGCTGTCGGCGGGGACGAACAGCCAGCTGCGCGGCGCGG
>JBKJMA010000220.1:0-4156 GCA_046596505.1 Sphingomicrobium sp. | reverse complement strand
CTTGACGCGGCCGAAGACCAGTGCACGGGCCGCTTCGCGAACGTCGGGGGCGGCCATCAGCGACGAGCCGACGAGGAAGGCGTCGACGTGGGGGGCGAGGCGATTGACGTCAGCGCGGGTGGCGATGCCGGATTCGGCGATCAGCAGCGCGTGTCGCGGGGCGAGCGGGGCGAGGCGTTCGGTCACGGCAAGGTCGGTGGCGAGGGTCTTCAAGTCGCGGTTATTGATGCCGATGATGTCGGCACCGAGCGCGGTGGCGCGGGCAAGTTCGTCCTCGTCATGGACTTCGGTGATGACGTCCATCGCCAGCCGCTTGGCCTCCGCATAGACTTCGGCCGCTTCGGCGTCGGTCAGGACCGACAGCATCGCCAGCGCGGCGTCGGCGCCGGCGGCGCGGGCTTCGATCAGCTGGCGCGGGTCGACGACGAAATCCTTCGCCAGGATCGGTCCGTCAAAGTTCGCGCGAACAGTGCGCAGGTCGTTGAGCGAGCCATGGAAATAGGGCGCGTCAGTGAGGACGCTAATGACATCGGCGACACCGGCGTAGGCGCGCGCGGCGTCGGCCGGCTCGACCGTGCTGCGGTGCCCCGAAGGCGAGGCGCGCTTGACCTCCATGATGAAGCGGGCGCCGGGTTGCGACAGCGCCGTGCGCAGGCTGCGGGTTGTCGGCGCGACGTTTTCACGCAGGGTATCGGCGCTGGTCTCGCCGAAGCGGTTGGCGACGTCGATCCGCTTGGCGGCGACAATTTCTGACAGCACATCAGCCACGGCTTGCCTCCACAAAAGCTTCGAGAACGCGTCCGGCGGCACCTGATCGCAGTGCCTCGAGCGCCTGCCCCACGCCATCGCGCAGGTCGCTCGCCTTGCCCGCAGTCATCAGCAGCGCGCCGGCGTTGAGCGCAACGATGTCGTGCTCGGCGCGCTCCCCCTGCCCGGCCAGCAAGGCGCGCAGGCGAGCGGCATTTTCGGTCGCGTCGCCGCCCGTGACCGACTTCAGCGGGGCGCGTTCGAGGCCGGCATCCTCGGGGGTGATTTCCACCTCGGTGAGTTCGCCGTGGGACAGGCGGATGGCGCGGGTTTCGCCGTGAAGCGCGACCTCGTCGAGGCCCGAGCCGTGGACGACGAGCGCTTGCGCGACTCCCATCGCGTCGAGCGTCTGGGCGATGCGCCGGAGCAGGCGCGGATCGGCGACCCCGAGCAATTGGACCGGCGGTCGGGCAGGGTTCACGCAGGGGCCGAGCAGGTTCATCACGGTCCGCACCTGCAGTTGGCGGCGGACGAGCGCGGCGTGCCTCATGCCCGGGTGATAGAGCGGGGCGTAAAGGAAGCAGAAGCCGGTCTGGTCGAGGTTGGCGCGGGCGGTATCGGGGCCGACTTCGATCGTCGCGCCGAGTGCCTCGAGCACGTCGGCCGAGCCGCACTTCGAGCTGACCGAGCGATTGCCATGTTTGGCGACGGGCAGCCCGCAGGCGGCAACGGCGAAGGCCGCGGCGGTTGAGACGTTGATGATCCCCGACCCGTCACCGCCGGTACCGCAGCAGTCGGCGTAGAGATAGTCGGGGCGATCGAACGGGAGGGCAGCGGCGGCAAGCGCATGGGCGGCGCCGATCATCTCCTCGACCGTCTCGCCCTTCATCCGCAGTGCGACGAGGGTCGCGGCGATCTCGGCGGGCTCGAGCTTGCCGAGCACGAGACGTTCGAACAAGTGCCGTGCATCCTCGGTCGGCAAGTCCTCGCCCGACAGCAGCTTGGGCAGCGGGTTGGGGACCGGGCCGAGATCGGCGACGGGCAGGAGCGCGGTCATCAGGCGGCCTCGGTCGCGGAAAGGGCGGGCGAACGCAAGGTCTCGGTCCAGCTCAGGATATTGCCAAGCAGGCGGTCACCGAGCGGAGTAAGGATCGATTCGGGATGGAACTGGAGACCGACCTGCTTCGCGGCGGCATCACTGATCGCCATCGCCATGCCGTCGATGCTGCCGTGAACGGTGAAGTTGGCGGGCGGATTGGGGGTACAGAGCGAGTGGTAGCGACCGACAGCGAGCGGGCTCGGCAGGCCGGCGAACGGGCCGCTGCCGTCATGGCCGAGCAGCGAGGTCTTGCCGTGGACGATGATCGGCGCGCGGTCGACCGTGCCGCCGGCTTCGAGCACCATCGCCTGGTGGCCGAGGCAAACGCCGATCAGCGGGACGCGCCCCTTGGCGAGCGCGATCAGCTCCATGCAGCAGCCGGCGTCGCGCGGGTGGCCGGGGCCGGGGGACAGCAATAAGGTCATGCCCTCGCGGGTCGCGCGGGCCAGCGCCGCCTCGGCCGGGATATTGTTGCGGACGACCTTCACATAGGCGCCGAGCCGGGCGCAGGCGTCGGCGAGGTTGAAGGTGAAACTGTCCCGATTGTCGATCAGCAAAATTTTCATGCTACAACCTTTGCGGCAGCCAATTTAGGCATTTCGCCGCGGATCGCAGACAGGATCGCACTTGCTTTGTGGCGGGTCTCGGCGGCTTCGGCGGCGGGGTCACTGTCGTGGACCACGCCTGCCCCGGCGCGGACCTCGGCGATGCCGTCACGAACCAGCGCCGAGCGGATGACGATGCTGGTGTCCATGCTGCCGTCGCTGGCGATCCAGCCGACTGCGCCGCCATAGGGGCCGCGCGGGCTGCTCTCGGCCTCGCGGATCAGTTCGAGCGCGCGCAGCTTAGGTGCCCCGCTTAGTGTCCCGCAGGTGCCGCACGCGATCAGCGCGTCGATCGCGTCGCGGTCGGGCTCGAGCCGACCTTCGACCCGGCTGACGAGGTGCATGACCCGGGCGAACCGCTCGACCGACAGCAGGCTGGCGACGCGGCGGGTGCCGGGCTCGGCGACCCGGGCGACGTCGTTGCGCGCGAGATCGACCAGCATCATATGCTCGGCGACCTCCTTTTGGTCGAGGCGCAGGTCGGCCTCCATTCGATCGTCCTCGTCGATCGTGCCGCCGCGCGGACGGGTGCCGGCGATCGGCGAGACGATGACGACCTTCTCGTCGCCAACGCGGCGGACCGCGACCGCGGTTTCGGGCGAGGCGCCGAACAGCGTGCCGAAACCGGTCTCGACGAAGAACAGATAGCGGCTGGGATCGGCCGCGCCGAGGCGGGCGAACACCGCCTGCGGATCGGGGCAAGCGGTGCGAAAGGCGCGCGACGGGACGACCTGGAAGATATCTCCGGCGGCGACGTGCTCCTTCAGCCGGGCGTCCACCTCGGCATATTGGGTGTCATCGAGGTCGGTGGTGACGGGGACATCGCTCGGCACGACGGCGGCGGGCGGCGGGGTGCCGATCTCCCGGGCGAAGTCGACCCGCGCGGAAAGTTTGGCCAGCCGCTCCTGCGCAAGGCTGAGCTGGCGGTGGGCGGTGTCGGGATCGTCACTGCCGAACGCGGCGCAGACGAGGCGGCCGGCGCCGGTCGGCTCGACCACGATCAGGCTTTCGGCGAGCAGGAAGATGTAGTCTGGGAAGTCGCCTTCAGGGGCAGGAGGGAGCAGTTCGAACAGATCGACATGGTCGAAGCCGATGACCCCGGCGGCGGCGAGCGCGAACGGCTCGTCACGGTCGATCGGCTTATGACCGAAGGCCAGGGCGCGCAGGACGTCGAACGGGGTTCTGGCGTGGGCGCGATCAAATTCCTCGGGGGCTTCACAACGCTCGAAGCGGGCGACGAGGCGGTCGGGAGCCTGTTCGACGATATGACCGGCGAGGGTCACCGCGAGGTTGGCGAGCGCGACGCGACCATTTTCAGTCAGCGCGTCGAGCACCACCTGCTGGCCGTTGCACACCGCGCGAACCGCCGCCGCCTCGACGATCAACGCCGGGCCGCCGGTGCGCTGGATGAACAGCGGCGGGGTGCCGTGGCCGTCGGTGGCTAGCGCGGCGTGGAGCGCGAACGCGTCGACCGGTCCGGCGAGCCGCCGGACGAGGCTTGCCGCCTGCCCCGCCCCCAGCTTCGTCACAGGCCGCGCTGGTGTCACAGGGTGCGGCCGACGACCGGCAGGAGTTGCGCCAGCTGCTTGCCAAGCGCCTCCATCTGCGCCGGGTAGAGCGACTGCGCACCGTCGGACAGCGCGACGGCGGGGTCGTAATGGACCTCGACCATCAGGCCGTCGGCTCCCGCCGCCGCACCCGCCAG
>JBKJMA010000198.1:0-4940 GCA_046596505.1 Sphingomicrobium sp. | reverse complement strand
TGTGCATCCAGGCCTTCTTCATCCGTGGCGGGCAGAACTGGGGCCACCGCGCCTTCTTTCCTGCGCATACCAACGACGTTCCGGAAGACGAGGTGATGACCAGCTTTCTTGCCCAGTTCTACGAGGACATGCCGCCGCCCAAGAGGGTCTTGGTCGACCGCGTCCTTATCGAGGCCGAACTTTTGACCGAGGCACTTGGCGAGCGCGCCGAACGCAAGGTGGCGATCGAATGTCCACAGCGCGGCGATCGCAAGAAGTTGGTCGATCAGGCCAGCCGCAACGCCCAGGAAGCGCTCGAGCGGCGGCTGGCGGAAGGCACGACGCAGGGCAAGCTGCTGCGCGAGCTCGCCGACACGTTCGAGCTCCCCGACGTGCCCAAGCGCATCGAAGTCTATGACAACAGCCATATCATGGGCACCAACGCCACCGGCGCGATGATCGTCGCCGGCCCCGAAGGATTCCGCAAAAACGCCTACCGCAAGTTCAACATCAAGTCGGATATCACGCCCGGTGACGATTTCGGGATGATGCGCGAAGTCCTCGAACGCCGCTTCGCCCGGCTTGAGAAGGACGATCCTGACCGTTCCTCCGGCGAATGGCCCGACCTACTCCTGATCGACGGCGGCAAGGGCCAACTGTCGGTGGTATGCGAGATCATGGAGAATGCCGGGGTCCACGACATCCCGGTCGTCGGCGTCGCCAAAGGCCCCGACCGCAATGCCGGGCGAGAAACCTTCCACCTCCCCGGCGGTCGCGAGATCACGCTCCCGCCCAACGCGCCTTTGCTTTTCTACCTCCAGCGGCTGCGCGACGAGGCGCACCGCTTCGCCATCGGCACGCATCGGGCCAAGCGTGCCAAGTCGCTGACCACTTCGACCCTCGATGAGGTCCCCGGTATCGGCCCCAACCGCAAGCGCGCGCTCTTGATGCACTTCGGCACCGCGCGCGCAGTTAAGGGCGCGGCGTTTGAGGATCTCGAACGCGCGCCGGGCATTTCCAAGGCGATCGCGCGGCAGCTGCACGACTATTTCCACTCGCGCACCTGATGCGCCTGACCACCTCCGCGATCGTTTTGGGCGTCCGCGCGCACGGCGAGCATGGCGCGGTGGTCCGGCTGCTGACCGCCGAGCAAGGCCTCATCGTTGCCTATGTCCGCGGCGCCCGTGGGCGGCGAATGCGGCCGGTATTGATCGCCGGCAATCGCGTCATGGCCCGGCTTGCCGCCCGCACCGATCAGCAGATGCCCCATGCCGAGGTCGAGCTTACCCAAAGCCTCGCGCCACTGCTCGCCGAACCGCTCGCCGCGGCGGCGATCGACTGGGCCACCGCGTTTACGGCCACCGCGCTGCCCGAGGGCCAGGCTTACCCCAGGATCCACCTCGCGCTCGACGCGCTGCTCTCCGCGCTTGAGGCGGCGCCATCGGCGAGCGGGTGGGGGAGTGCAATCGTCCGCTACGAGCTTCTCCTTCTCGCCGAACTTGGCTTCGGCCTCGACTTGGACAGCTGCGCGGTGACCGGCGCTACCGACGACCTTGTCGCGGTAAGCCCGCGCTCGGGCCGCGCGATCAGCGCATCGCAAGCTGCGCCTCACGCCGGCAAGCTGCTCCCGCTTCCCCCGTTCGCTCGCGTCGGCGGCGAAGCGAGCTTGGCCGATATCCTCGACGGTCTCGCGCTCACCGGCCATTTCCTCCTTCGTGACTTAATTAACGACCGTGCCCTGCCAGTGGCCGAGGCGCGCGCGAGGCTGGTCGAACGACTGCAGCGAGCCTCGGGCTGAGTGGTCATTGTGGCGAAGCCGGTGCTCGCCTAACAGGCGCCATGACCAACAAACTCTCGACGCTCGCGGTGATGTTCCCCTATCAGGCGATGACCGCCGGGGTGACGGTGCGCGTCGCTGTCAGCTATCTCGCCGAACAATCCGATCCCTCGGCCGGTCGCTGGTTTTGGTCCTATCACATCCGGATCGAGAATGGCGCCGACAGAGCGGTCCAATTGCTCTCACGCCGGTGGCACATCGTCGACGGGCGCGGGGCCGAGCATGAGGTGATCGGCGACGGCGTCGTCGGTGACATGCCCCTGATCGCTACCGGGTCGAGCTTTGATTACGTCTCAGGCTGTCCGCTAACGACACCAACTGGTTACATGGAGGGATGTTTCCAGATGGTCGATGAAGACGGGCAGGCGTTCGACGCTGCAATCCCGCGCTTTCGGTTGATTGGTCCGATTGCTTGAGTGCTAGCCAGCGCGGTTGGTAGCGATATACCAGGGGAGTGCCTCGGCGAGCCCTTTGGCAACGTCGTAGCGCGGCTCGTAGCCAAGAAGCGCGCGCGCCTTGGCAATGTCTGCTTGCGAATGCCTCACGTCACCGGCACGGAACGCGGCGAGCGTCGGCTCGAGGTCGTAATGGATCTGGTGATCGCGCAAACCTTCGCGAAGCAGGCCGAACAGTTCGAGAAGGCTCGTTCGCCCGCCGACTGCGACGTTAAAGACCTCGCCTTGCACTGAATCGGGAGCCAGCGCCGCGCGCAGGTTGGCTTCGACAGCGTTGGCGACGTAGCAAAAGTCACGACTGGTCGTGCCGTCGCCATTTATCGTTACGGGCGTTCCGCCGATCATCGCCGCGATCCACTTCGGGATCACTGCCGCGTATGCGCCGTCGGGATCCTGCCGCGGACCGAAGACATTGAAGTATCGCAATCCGGTCGCCTTGAAATCGTAGGTCCGGGCATAGACTGCGGCATAATGCTCGTTGACAAGCTTTGTCACCGCATAAGGGGACAGCGGGTTGCCAATTCGATCCTCACGTTTGGGCAGACTGGGCTCATCACCATAGGTTGAGCTTGACGCCGCATAGACGAAGCGGCCGACCCCCGCCCGCCGCGCGGCGTCGAGCATATTTAGAAAGCCGGTGATGTTGACGTCATGCGAGGTCAACGGGTCCTCGATCGATCGTGGAACTGAACCCAGCGCCGCCTGGTGGAGCACAATATCAGCGCCTGCAACGAGGGACTCGCACACCGAACGATCGCGAATATCGCCTCTGATGAAGGTGAAACTCGAATTATCGGCCCCGGCTTCGACGAGAGCCTCATCGACGTTGCGAAGATAGCCGGTGGCGAGGTTGTCGAGCCCGGTCACGGTCTGACCGTGGCGAAGCAGGCATTCGACGATGTTTGATCCGATGAAGCCGGCCGCGCCAGATACGAGCCAGCTTCGGCGCTCGCCCGTTATGGCGGCGGCAAGGTCGGGAGGAAGAGTAATCATTGCGGTTAGGACTCATCCAGAACGACCGGGAGGCTAGGTGGCTAAAGGGTCACAATGCGGCAAAAGTTCGCAGCGTTATGACGATCGTGCCTATCACGAAAGATTCATGAGGACCCATTGAGAGCGATTCAATCGCTTATCCCGGCGCTGCGGCGAGGCCACAAAAATCCCGCCATGGCGTACCCACAGCGGGAATATAAACCTCAAGAGTAATTGGATTTTTAGAAAAATTTAGTCCGGGCTAAACCCGCGACCACGACCATGGCTCTTGCTGCTCGCCAAAATGATAGCGAGGATCACGGCCGCCGCGATGACACCGAGCGGAATCCACCCCCCGAAAAACCCACAGGGATCCTTGTAGCCATCGCGATGTGCCGAACAGGTGCTCTGCTCGCTGCTAGTGGTGGACGCGGCGAGCATCGCCCACGACGCTGAATTGTCAGCGGCAAAGGACGCCGTCGACATCGACGTGAGCGAAAGAAAGGCTGCAAATGCAGTGAGGGCACGCAACTTTTTAGTCATCAACACAGCTCCCTGAGCATAATTGATAGCGAGCGCCGGATATCTTGTCCACCACTTACTCGTCGAGATCAGAGACAAAACCGCCCATACCGCCCGTTCGTTCCACAAAAATACTCAATGGTCCCAATGGTCCCAGAGTTTTCGAATTTGCAGCGGTGGGCCTGTCAAGATACAGTCCGTCGCGCGGCGGGGCTAAGTGGTGGCGATCTTCGCTTTAGGAGCGTCAAGCTGAGCTGTTTTCAATGAGGAACGCTCGGAGGCAGACTGGCCGAGCTCGGAAATTTTCTACCCGAGTTTTGATCACTCCCAAGGTGGGGTCTCCTTTGCGGCCGGCCAAATTATTGAAGTTGGCAAGGGCGAATGACACATGGCAACGGGGTCAGAGCATCTTGGCTTGCCCCTCCTTGCCTTGGGCCCAGGAAATGCCTCATTAGGCTTGGAGTGTCCGCCAGAACGATAGCAAAGCAGCTGATGATGCCTAAAAAATTGATGGTATCGGGCCCTCGCCGAAGACTATTATTGTCATCAAACTCTCTTTGGAACGTTGAAAACTTCCGCAGCCACTTGGTCGAGGCCTTCGTGCGCGAAGGATGGCAAGTAGTGATCGCCGCACCGGCCACGGCGGAACAAGTTCAGGCCTGCTCTCTTCCGGCCCGCGTCGTTCCGCTAAATATTCAGCGGTCAGGGACCAACCCCTTGCGCGATTTAGCTTTGATACGAGCATATTACGCTCTTATCCGCGCTGAGAAGCCCACCGCTTTTTTAGGCTGGACCATCAAACCCAACCTCTATGGGGCGGTTGCCGCGCGCTTCGCCGGTGTTCCTTCTGTCCTCAATGTGAGCGGACTAGGCACAGCCTTTCTTGGCGGACGACTGCTCGACCGGCTCGTAAGCATCTTATACAAGTTTGCCTTCCAACGGGCCTCGATTGTATTTTTCCAAAACTCCGATGATCGCGCGATGTTTTTAGAGCGAGGTCTTGTCCGCGCGGAACAAGCGCGCTTGCTGCCAGGCTCAGGGGTCAATCTCGACCAATTCCCGATGACTCCGCTGCCCGGGGGGCCCATCAGATTTCTGTTGGTCGCGCGCCTGCTCGGGGACAAAGGAATTCGTGAGTATGTCGCGGCGGCACGCATGGCGCGCACAGTGCTGCC
>JBKJMA010000069.1:0-4728 GCA_046596505.1 Sphingomicrobium sp. | reverse complement strand
GGTAATAGGCGCCCAGTCGGTTGGGGTTCTCGCCATAGCGCCCGTCGGTCGGCCGCCGGCACGGCTGGACATAGGCGCACTTCCACGGATCGGGTCCCAGCGCGCGCAACACCGTCGCCGGGTGGAACGTCCCCGCCCCGACCTCGAGGTCGTACGGCTGCAGGATCAAACACCCGCGCTCGCTCCAGTAATGGTGCAGCGTGAGGATCAGGTCCTGGAACGAAAGCGACGCGGTCATGGCGGCGGCTTTGGCTCATGACGTAGCGGTCGGCAAGAGGATGGGGGCAAGTGGACGTTCAGGAGTGGCGTGCCTACATCGTGCGTCAAAGCTTGTCCGAAGGAAGTCCGATGCGCGTGATGAACTGGATGAAGCGTGGCCTCGCCGCGCTTGGGCTGATCGCGGTGGCAGGCTGCACGACCGCGCCGCAAACCGCGCCCGACGTCGCTCATCCCGCGCTGTGGCGGGTGTCCGATCCCGACACCAGCATCTACCTGTTCGGCACGTTCCACCTCCTGCCGCAGGACTATCGCTGGCAGACCCCGGCGATCAGCGACGCAGTGGCGAAGTCGGGTCAGCTCTATGTCGAAACGATCATCGACGACAAGCATCCCGAACAGCTCGCCGCCGAACTCGGCCGCCTCGGGTTCGCGGACAATCTCCCGCCGCTCGCCAACCGCATCGACCCGGCGCTGCGCCCGCAGCTGGCTTCCGCGATCAAGGCGACCGGCATTCCCGCCGGCTATTTCGACAAGATGAAGACCTGGGCCGCCGCTTTCACGCTGGTCGGCACCCAGTTCAAGGCGCTTGGCCTCAAGGGCTCGGCCGGGGTCGAGCCGGCGCTGCGCCAGAGCTTCGAGACCGCCGGCAAGCCGATCGGCCAGCTCGAAACCAATTCCGAACAGCTGGGCTTCTTCAACACCCTCTCGCAGCCCGCCCAGCGCGTCTTTCTCGAGGGCGCCATTTCCGAACCCGACAAGATGCGCACCGAGTTCGCCGCCATGCTCAAAAGCTGGTCGTCGGGCGACGTCGCCGGAATCGCGCGCAGCTTCAACGCCGACCTCGCCGACAGCCCCGAGCTGAAAGACGCCCTCCTTGGCCGCCGCAACGCCAACTGGACCCGCTGGATCGAACAACGGATGGCGCAGCCCGGCACGGTCATGGTCGCGGTCGGCGCGGGCCACCTTGCCGGCGACGAATCCGTCATCCGCATGCTGGAAACGCAGGGCTACAAGGTCAGCCGCATCCAGTAACCTTGAACTTTGCGCGCCCTTTCGCTAAAGGCGCGATCGCCCACCGAACACCATCCCTGGAGGCGTCGGGGCGGGCGTAAAACGAACACGAGGTAACACCAATGAGCGAACAGCTGACGCTGCCCGCCGAGCACCGCGAACGGGCTGGCAAGGGAGCCTCCCGTGCACTGCGTCGCGATGGCCGGGTCCCCGCCGTAATCTATGGCGACAAGAAGGAAGCCCTGTCCGTCCACGTCGAGGAGAAGCTCCTCACCCGGATGCTCTCGACCGGCCACTTCATGAACTCGGTCATCATGATTGACGCTGGCGGCACCCCGCACCGCACGCTCCCCAAGGACGTGCAGTTCCACCCGGTCTCGAGCCGCCCGATCCACGTCGATTTCCTGCGCATCGGCGAGCATAGCCAGGTCCACGTCAACGTCCCCGTCCACTTCATCGACGAGGAACTCTCGCCGGGCATCAAGCGCGGCGGCGTGCTCAATCTGGTCCGCCACGACCTCGAGCTCGTCTGCGACGCGGCCGAAATCCCCGAGCAGATCGAGATCAGCCTGAAGGGCCTCGACGTCGGCGATTCGATCCACATCTCGAACGTGACCCTGCCCAAGGGCGCCAAGCCGGCAATCGACGACCGCGACTTCACCATCGCCACGATCGTCGCCCCGTCGGCGCTCAAGTCCGAGGCAGCTGACAGCGACGAAGCTCCGTCGGCGAGCGAAGTCCCCGTGGTCGGCGAAGAAACCGACGAAGCCGAAGAGGCTTAACCCCTCATCGTCATCCCGGGCTTGACCCGGGACCCACCTTTTCTTGTCACCGCAAGGAAGTAGGTAGGTCCCGGATCAAGTCCGGGATGACGGTCTTGGTCAACCGTAAGCGAGGAAGGGTCCGTCGATGCAAATCTGGGCCGGCCTCGGCAACCCCGGCGCGGCTTACGCGCTCCACCGCCACAATGTCGGCTTCATGGTCGCCGACGCCATTGCCGCGATCCACGACTTCGGCCCGTGGCAAAAGAAATTCCGCAGCCTGATCAGCGAAGGCCGCTTCGGAAGCCAGCGCGTCCTGCTGCTGAAACCGCAGACCTACATGAACGAGAGCGGCGACGCGGTTCAGGCGGCGCTCCATTTCTACAAGCTCGACGTCGCCGCCCTCACCGCGATCCACGACGAGCTCGATCTCGCTCCCATGAAGGTCAAGGTCCGCACCGGCGGCGGCCTCGCCGGGCACAACGGCCTGCGCTCGATCGACGCCAGCCTCGGCCCCGACTTTCGCCGCCTGCGCATCGGCATCGGCCACCCCGGCGACAAGGCGCGCGTCACCGGCCACGTGCTCGGCAACTATGCCAAGAGCGAAATGGAACCCTTGAGCGACCTCCTCGCCGCCATCGCCAACGAAGCCGACGCGCTCGCAGCCGGCGACGACGTCCGCTTCATGAACGATGTCGCGCTAAGGATGCAGGGTTAGATCGTCTGGCTAAACAACTTCGCTGGGTGCGAGCAAGCACGCCTCATTCGTATCGCGCTCAACCTGAATTGTCGAATGTCCGATCTCGAAGCGATCGTGCAGCATTGCGCTCGTGTCATGGAGAAAGGAGTCACCGGGACATCCGTCAGGCATGACCAAATGACAGGTCAATGCGACTTCGGTCGTGCTCATTGACCAGATATGCAAGTCGTGGACCTTGATGACGCCTGGCAGTGCAATCAAGGCAGCCTCAACTTGCGCGGGTGCGATGCTTTCCGGCACCCGATCAAGCGACATTGCCACCGAACTGCGCAACAAGCTCCAAGTCCCGACGAGAATTACCGCTACGATCATGAGGCTTGTTGCCGGATCGAGCCACAACCAGCCGGTTCTGATCACTAGGAATCCGGCTGCTACCACACCAACTGAAACAGCAGCATCGGCCGCCATGTGAAGGAACGCGCCGCGAATATTAATGTCGCCTTTGCGACCTCGTGCAAATAACCAGGCCGTGACGCCGTTGACGACGATACCGACCGCTGCCACGGCCATGATGACGCCACCCTCAACAGGTTGCGGATGAATGAGCCGCTGCACCGCTTCAAATGCGATTGCTCCGACGGCAACGAGCAGAAACAAGGAGTTGAACAAGGCCGCGAGAATCGAGGTTCGTCGCAGACCGTAGGAAAATTGCTCGCTCGGTTGGCGTTTTGACAGAGAGGCCGCGCCCCAAGCGATTAGCAAACCCAGGACGTCGGAGAGATTATGCCCGGCGTCAGCGAGCAGGGCGACGGAATTGACGGAAAAGCCATAGCCCGCCTCGACCGCCACAAAACCAATGTTAAGCAGAGTGCCGATCAGGAACGCGCGGCCGAAGTTAGCGGGGGCGTGGTCGTGTCCCGCCGCCGGATGTGGCTCATGGTGTTGTTCGGGCTGAATGGTCATAGCCCATTACACAGCATTGATGGCTAAAGTCCACGAAGCAGAGACACAATTTCGAAAATTATAGCTACAGGCAGAAAACAGTGAAATGTTATTTCGTAACAATTTAGACTAAACTTCATAAGCGCATGATATAATATATCTGATTACAGCGTGGCATGAGCTAATTATTGTCGCCAAGGCCGCTTCGACTGTAATAATTGAAAATGGTTATTGTCGGTTTGGTTCGGTCAGCAGCTTTCGTCCGCTGGGGCGCGGCCAGAAGGCGAGTCGATCCTCTTCGAAAATCAATGGCAGCGAGAGAATTTCCTGTCCTACAGGCCGGCAACTATGCTTGGGTTGGTTTATGCTGTCCTACACCCTTCTCCGCCCCGATCCGCGCCCGACCGCGTCGTCGACGGTCACTGCGAAAGTCACGGCCAACGTCGCAGGGCGAAAAACTCGCCAGTGCGTCCACACTGTCCAAACGTCGCTCCGCGCGCGCTCCGCCGGACCGACGATCGGCTACCCCGCATGACCACCCGCGCGCTCTTCCCGACGCTGCTCTACGAAGCCGATCTCGGCGACGAAGCCCTCCTCGCGACCCTCGCCCACTCGATCCGCACGCTGGCCCTGGACGACACCGCCGGTCGCCGCTGGAGCCGCGAGCATGGCTACAAGGGCTACACCAGCTATGCCTCGCTCGCCGACCTCCCCCGCCGCGACCCCGCCTTCGCCGACCTCGCCAAACTGCTGGTCAAGCACGCCACCACCCTCGCCGCCGATCTCGCCTTCGACTTGCCTCGCAAGCCGCGGCTCGACAGCCTGTGGGTCAACCTCATGCGCAGCCCCGGCCATCACAGCGCGCACATCCACCCCCACTCGATCCTGTCGGGCACGCTCTACGTCGAGGTCCCCGCGAACGCCGGCGCGATCCGCTTCGAGGACCCCCGCCTCGCCAGCCAAATGGCCGCCCCTGCGCGCCGCCCCGACGCCCCCGAGGACCGCCGCGCGTTCGTCACCATCACCCCCCGCCCCGGCCAGCTCCTCCTGTGGGAAAGCTACCTGCGCCACGAAGTCCTTCCCGGCACGGCCCGC
>JBKJMA010000068.1:0-3854 GCA_046596505.1 Sphingomicrobium sp. | reverse complement strand
GTGATCGCCGATTATGTCCCCGGGCAGCGGCTGCTGGTCGCCGACATCGATGAGCGGCGGCGGATCGTGCGGATCGCCAAGGAGGGGCGCGGGTGGCGCTTCCAGACGTTGGGCGCGCGGCACCATGTCGAAGTGATGGCACCGCATGTCGCGGACCTGACCCAGCACATGATCGCGAAGGTCGCGCCCGACATGTCGCGGTTCCTGCTGGCGCCGATGCCGGGGCTCTTGACCAAGCTCGAGGTCAAGCCCGGCGACAAGGTCGAAGCGGGGCAGCCGATCGCGGTGATCGAGGCGATGAAGATGGAGAATATCCTGCGCGCGCCGAAGTCGACAACGGTCAAGGCGACGCCGGTGGCCGCAGGGCAGAGCCTGGCGGTTGACGAGGTGATCGTCGAGTTCGACTAAGGACGATATTCAAAGGGGGTAGCCAATGCTTCGATCGTTGCTGCTGATGATGGCGATGCTTGGATTGGTGGCAGCCGCCCCGGTCCGCGCCCCTGGCCCGGGCCATTATCTGTTCGTGTTCAGCGGCGACCAGGCGGGGAAGGGCAAGGACTTCCTGGCGGTGATCGATGCCGATCCTGCCTCCCCTGGCTATGGCCGGTTGCTGACCTCGGTCGCGACCGACCAGATCAGCGTTCGGCCGCACCACACGGAATATGAAATGCCGGCGAGCGGAATGCTGTTCGCCAACGACCATGACGCCAACCGCAGCTTTATTTTCGACCTGCGCGACCCGTTGCATCCCCGCGTCGAGACGTCGTTCACCGACATGGCCGGCTTCTCCATGCCGCACAGTTTCCTGCGGCTGCCCAACGGCCATGTGCTGGCCAGTTTCCAGCACGCCGGACCGGGCATGGCGAAGGCCGGGATGGCGGGGATGACGGGCCATGCTAAGCACGGCGGGCTGGTCGAAATCGACGACGCCGGGAAGGTCGTGCGCGCGGTCGCCAATGCCGACCCGGCGTTCCCCAACGCGCTGATGATGCCCTACAGCCTCGCGGTCCTGCCCGACATCGACCGCGTGCTGTCGACCAATTCGTCGATGCACGACGAGGATATCGGCGGCACGACGATCCAGCTATGGCGACTGTCGGACCTCACCCTGCTCAAGACCGCCTATCTCGACGTGGGGGCCGAGAAGTATGCGCACCTCAATCCCGAGGAAGTCCGCATCGGTCCTGACGGCGCGGCCTATATCCAGACCCTCGCATGCGGGATCGAGCGGATCACCGGGATGGCCAGCGACCGGCTCGACAGCAAGCTCGTCCACGTCTTTCCCGGTAATTATTGCGGCGTCCCGACGATCGTCGGCCATTATCTCATCCAGAGCGTCGAGGCGGTGAAAGGCTTCGTCGTGCTCGACATCGCCGACGGCGCGAACCCGCGCGAAGTATCGCGGCTGACGATCAGCCCGACCTTCCGGCCGCACTGGACCGGGTGGGATGCGAAGACCGGGCGGATCGTGGCGACCGCGACGGAACCCGGCGACCGGACCTTTCTCCTGAAGTTCGACCCGAAGACCGGTTCGCTGACCATCGACCAGACGTTTCGCGACATCGACGGCAAGCCTGGTTTCAACTTCGCTAGTCGCGCCTGGCCGCATGGCTGGACCGGCGAAGGCAAGCCGCACGGAGCGGTGTTTTCACGCTAGCAGACGGATGACAGAACGATGAATCCGAACAAGGCGTTGTGGGAGAAGGGCGATTTCACGCGGATCGCCGAAGGCATGCGCGACAGTGGCGCGGCGTTCGTGGGATCGCTTGGGATCAAGCGCGGCGACAAGGTGATGGACCTTGGCTGCGGGGACGGAACGACCGCGATCCCGGAGGCGATGCTTGGTGCGGAGGTCCTCGGGGTCGATATCGCCGCAAACCTCGTCGCGGCGGGCAATGCGCGAGCAAAAGCCGCCGGCTTGAGCAATGTCCATTTCCAGGAGGGCGATGCGTCCGATCTTGCCGGGATCGAGGATGGCCGGTTCGACTGGGTCGTGTCGGTGTTCGGGGCGATGTTCGCGCCGCGTCCGGACGATGTCGCGAAGGAAATGGTGCGGGTGACCAGGCCCGGCGGGACGATCATCATGGGCAACTGGATTCCCGGTGACCCGACGCTGGTCGCGCAGATCCTCAAGACCAGTGCGGCCTATTCGCCGCCGCCGCCCGAGGGATTCGTGTCCCCGATGCTGTGGGGGCAGGAGGACAAGGTCGCCGAGCGGTTCGTCGGGGCGGGAGTCGAGCGGGAGCGGATCACTTTCCAGCGCGACACCTTCCGGTTCGATTTCGCCGGGCCACCGGCCGAGGCAGTCGACCTGTTCCGCCACTATTACGGGCCGACGATGAACGCGTTCGACGCCGCCGCGAAAGACGGGCGCGAGGAGGCGCTGCACGACGAACTGGTTGCGCTGTTCACTCGGCAGAACGAGGGCGATCCGGGTCGGACGCACATCCCCGCGACATTCTTGCGGGTGACGGTCAACAAGAGCTGATCCTACTTGGCGCGACGCGCGTCGCGTGGCATCGCCGGGACAGGAAAAGGAGCACCCGAATGTATAGTCACATGATGGTCGGATCGAATGACGTCGAACGGTCGAAGAAATTCTATGACGCGCTGTTCGCCGTGACCGGGGGCAAGCCGGGGATCGTCGATCCCAAGGGGCGGCTGATGTACCTCAAGGACGGCGCCGTGTTTCTGGTTACCCCGCCGATCAATGGCGAGCCGGCGACGAACGGCAATGGCTGTACGGTCGGTTTCGCCGTGACCGGTCCGGAGCAGGCAAATGCCTGGCATCAGGCCGGAATTGCCGCGGGCGGGACCGCGATCGAGGATCCGCCGGGCAAGCGCTCGGGTGGGGGAATGAACCTGTATCTCGCCTATCTGCGTGATCCCGACGGCAACAAGCTGTGCGCGCTTCACCGGCTTCCCGCCGACGCTTGAGCCGGACCGACGCAACTATTGCGGGCGGGCTTCATTGAGGGGGTAACCCATCAAGGAGCCTGCCCGTGACCAAGCATCGCATCGCCTTTCTCAACGGATCGCTGCGCAAGGATAGTTTCCACAAGCGGCTCGGGCTGGCGATCACGGCGGCGGCGGGCGAACGGATGGACATTGTCCCGGTCGAGATCGGCGACTTGCCGCTCTACAACCAGGACAAGGACGGCGATGCCGCGCCGGCGCAATATGCCGCGTTTCGCCAGGCAATCGCAGGTTGTGACGGTTTGCTGTTCGGATCCCCCGAATATAATCGCGGGATCACCGGCGCGCTGAAGAACGCGATCGACGTGGGCTCACGGCCCTATGGCAAGAGCGTCTTCGCGAAGAAGCCAGCGGCGGTGTTCTCGGGCTCGCCGGGGATGACCGGCGGGTTCGGATCGAACCACGCGTTACGCCAGTGCTGCGTGTTCCTCGACGTGCCGGTGATGCAGCAGCCAGAGGCATATTGGGGGACGCTGAGCGACGCCAAGCTGGCCGCCGACGGAACGATTAGCGACGAAATGCTGGGCAAGTTCGTGATCGGCTTCGCGGGCGCCTTTGCCGACTGGGTCGACCTGATCGTTACCGGGCGGACAAAGCTGGCGGAGAACCCCGCATAGAGCTTGGGCAGGACCTTGGTCAGCTTTGATCCCCCGGATCAAAGCTTGGGTAAGGTTACCCCCTGCTGGCGCATATATTTGCCGGCGCGGTCGGCGTAGCTGACTTCGCACGGCTCGTTGCCTTTGAGGAACAGGAACTGGCAGGCGCCTTCGTTGGCGTAGATCTTCGCGGGCAACGGGGTCGTGTTCGAGAATTCGAGCGTCACATGACCCTCCCAGCCGGGCTCGAGGGGCGTCACGTTGACGATGATCCCGCAGCGG
>JBKJMA010000169.1:0-3265 GCA_046596505.1 Sphingomicrobium sp. | reverse complement strand
CAGCCAGGCGCAGATCAAGCAGCTGGCCGGCATGCGCGGCCTGATGGCCAAGCCGTCGGGCGAGATCATCGAGACGCCGATCATCTCGAACTTCAAGGAAGGCCTGACCGTCCTTGAGTATTTCAACTCGACCCACGGCGCCCGCAAGGGTCTGGCGGACACTGCGTTGAAGACCGCCAACTCGGGTTACCTCACCCGCCGTCTCGTCGACGTGAGCCAGGATTGCGTCATCGCCGAACTCGATTGCGGCACCGATCAGGCGCTCGAGATGCGCGCCATCGTCCAGGGCGGTGCGGTTATTGCCTCGCTCGGCGACCGCGTGCTCGGCCGGACGACGACCGAAGACATCATGGACCCCAAGACGTCCAAGGTGATGATCCCCGAGGGCACGCTGCTCGACGAGGCGATGGTCCTCAAGATCGAGGAAATCGGGCTCCAGGCGCTGAAGATCCGCTCGCCTCTGGTGTGCGCGGCGAAGCAGGGCGTGTGCGGCAAATGCTATGGGCGCGACCTTGCCCGCGGCACCCCGGTCAACATTGGTGAAGCGGTCGGCGTCATCGCCGCCCAGTCGATCGGCGAGCCCGGCACCCAGCTGACGATGCGGACGTTCCACATCGGCGGCGCGGCGCAGCTCAACGAGCAGTCGAACCTCGAGGCGCCGGTCGACGGCACCGTCGAGTTCCGCGACATGCCGACGATCACCGATCCGCGCGGGCGGCACATCTCGCTGTCGCGTTCGGGTGAAATCGCGATCCTCGACATGGACGGCCGCGAGCTGTCGACCCACCGCGTCCAGTATGGCGCGCACCTGCTGTGCGAGAGCGGCCATATCGTCAGCCGTGGCGACCGCATCGCCGAATGGGATCCGTCGTTCGCGCCGGTCATCACCGAGAAGGCGGGCGTCGTGAAATATCAGGACGTGATCGACAACCGCACTCTTTCGGAAGTGACCGACGAGTCGACCGGCATCTCGCAGCGCGTGATCATGGACGACATCGCCAAGTCGAAGAAGGAGGACCTTCGTCCCCGCCTGACCCTGACCGGCCACGATGCGGCCGAGGCGGGCGTCTATCGCCTCGTCCCGGGCGCGATCATCGCGGTCGAGGACGGTGCGACGGTCGAAGCCGGTGAAGTGCTCGCTCGCCTGCCGCGGGAAGCCGCCCGGACGCGCGACATTACCGGCGGTCTGCCGCGTGTTGCCGAGCTGTTCGAAGCGCGCAAGCCCAAGGAGAACGCGATCATCGCGAAGATCTCGGGCAAGGTCAGCTTCAAGAAGGACTATAAGGCCAAGCGCAAGATCGCGATCGTGCCTGACGACGGGTCCGATCCGGTCGAGTATCTGGTGTCCAAGTCGAAGGCCATCGACGTCCAGGAAGGCGACTACGTCAAGCGCGGCGACAACCTCGTCGGCGGTTCGCCCGATCCGCACGACATCCTCGAGGTGCTGGGCGTGGTCGCGCTGGCCGAATATCTCGTCAGCGAGATCCAGGAGGTCTATCGTCTCCAGGGCGTGAAGATCAATGACAAGCACATCGAAGTAATCGTCCGCCAGATGCTCCAGAAGGTCGAGATCATCGAGAGCGGCGACACCGTCCTGCTCGTCGGCGAGCAGGTCGATCGCGAGGAAATGGACGAGATCAACGCCAAGCTCGACAAGAAGCAGAAGAAGGCGGAGGGCAAGCCGGTCCTGCTCGGAATCACCAAGGCGTCTCTGCAAACCCGCAGCTTCATCTCGGCGGCGTCGTTCCAGGAAACCACCCGGGTGCTCACCGAGGCTTCGGTCCAGGGCAAGATCGACACGCTCAACGGCCTCAAGGAAAACGTCATCGTCGGCCGGCTTATCCCGGCGGGTACTGGCGCGGGCATGAGCCGGATGCGGGTTGCGGCGACCAGCCGCGACACCGCGCTGCGGGCGGCACAGAAGCGCTTCCAGGAGGCGTTAGTTGTGTCCGACGCCGCCGCCGCCGCCGCGGCAGCAGCCTCACTGATTGCGCCCGAGACCGCCGCCGAGGAACATGCCGCCGAACTGGCGCAGGGTCCGGAAGCGGCGATCGGCAACGATCCACTCGGCGATGTGGCAATGTCGGGGAACGGCAGCGACGCCGACGCCGGGGACTATCTGAACAGCTAAGGCCGTTCAGGTCCTCCGTTCGGAATAAAAAAGCCCCGCAAGTCCGTGGACTCGCGGGGCTTTTTATTGAGCAAAACGCTTCGCTTAGTGCATCGCGTTTTGGGTCGAGTTGGCGGCCGAGCCGACATCCGCCCCGAGCCCGCGAACGGTGTTGCACGCGGCCAGCGCCAAGGCGCCGCCTAGGACCGCCGCGGTAATAAACTTCCGAACCATGATCTTCCCTCCGTATAACCGGTTTGACGATCATGATTCAAAGGGTGGCCGGCTGTCCAGAGGCTGAACGCCGGCCACGCCATTTTTAAGGCCCAGACTTTTTAGTGCATCGCGTTCTGGGTTGCGTTCGCCGCCGAGTTGACGTCGCGCGCCGCGCCGCGAACCGTGTTGCACGCCGCCATCATCAATCCGCTGCCGATCAGGGCAATCGTCACAATCTTGCGCACCATGTTGCTTCTCCTCTTGGTTTCAACGCCGGAGCATCAACCGCGCGTAACCGGCCGCGATCCCAGCAAGTCATCAACGCGCGTCGGCGCATGCGGGTCCATTACGCCGCCGTTCTGGTGGAAGGTGTCGCTAAAGTGAGATTAAACGGCGATCGATGCGGCGATCGAAGGATGCGCGTCATAGCCTTCGATGACCACGTCCTCGAGCTCGTAACCGTCGATCGCCTGCCCCCGGTCCTTGAGCATCAGCTTGGGTAGCGGCCGCGGATCGCGGGTCAGCTGCAGCCGCGCCTGGTCGAGATGGTTCGAGTAGAGGTGGACGTCGCCGCCAGTCCACACGAACACCCCCGGTTCGAGCCCGCACTCACGTGCCAGCATGTGGGCCAGCAGCGCGTAGCTGGCGATGTTGAACGGAACGCCGAGGAACAGGTCGGCGCTGCGCTGGTAGAGCTGGAGGTTCAGCTTCCCCGCCGCGACCTGGGTCTGGAACAGGCAGTGGCACGGGGCGAGCGCCATCTTTCCTATTTCTCCCGGATTCCAGGCGGTCACGATTTGCCGCCGCGACGAAGGGTCGCGCTTGATGAGATCGATCAGCTCCCGGATCTGGTCGATGTGGCGCCCGTCGGAAGTCTCCCAGTCGCGCCATTGCTTGCCATAGACCGGGCCGAGATCGCCCTGTTCGTCGGCCCATTCG
>JBKJMA010000098.1:0-5480 GCA_046596505.1 Sphingomicrobium sp. | reverse complement strand
TCAAACTCTCAAGTTGATATACGACAAGCGCGGCGGAATAGGCCACGCAAGCCGGATCTCTGGGAGCCGTTCCTGCACAAATATACAAACTGGTGTGTTTGCGTATTAGGACATTTGTTCGTTCCATCCCGGCAAGCCGCGATGGAAGTCACATTAAGGAACGGCTTAAATTTGACCAGTCACCCTGAACCCGGAGGCTCCAGGAGACTGGGCCGCCGCCCACATGTCCCTTCATCTAACCAACAATGTCAAAGAGCCACGCGTTTCTTCCCCCGGTCCTTGTGAGCCCGGGCATCGGAGTGCCGACTAAAAGAGACGCAAAACGAAGACCGGCTCGTTGAGCCCATCCCCGCTGCTGTGAAGCGGCATATATGATAGGCTGTTCAGCCCGTCAACGCATTTCTTGCAGTTTTCTTGCAAGCCGCGTTGCCATCTATCCCGCTTCCAAGCGACTGGCCGAAGCCGGCTGCCCGTTGCTGCAGGGGTCAATAGGCCTGTTGGCCAAGCGCGCAACCCTGCGAATCGCAACGAAATACATTTTTTGTGACACCTGGAGGAGGAATTCGCGTCAAGCCCCTTGGATGTAGGAACGCATTGCGGCCGCTTCATCCTCGATCGAATCGATGCGAAACTTGACCAGATCGCCGATCGACACGAGGCCGACCAGCTCGCCATTCTCGACGATCGGCAAGTGGCGAAACCGCCGCGCGGTCATCGTCGCCAGCGCGTTCAGCACGGGCGTGCCAAGGTCGATCGTCACCGCTGGCGCGGTCATCGCCTCGGATACAGGGCGGTCGAGCGCGGCGGCGCCCTGCTTGCCAAGACAGGTCACGAGGTCGCGTTCCGAGACGATCCCGACGATGCCTCCGCCGCTGGTCACCACCAGCGCGCCGATTCGCCTGGTCGCCAGCTCGGCAACCGCTTCGGCCAAGGTTACCCCCGAATCAATCGTCGCCACGTCACGACCCTTGGTCGCCAGGATTGCCGCGATGCTCATGCCGCCTCCATGTCCGCGCTCCGCTGATGGCCTGTCAGATGCTGACGTGTGGAGTCGCGCGGGGTTGATCGTCTCATGGAGCGCCGCCAAAGGGAAGCGCATGCCGCGTCCCGATCCTGTTCCCACCCCGCGAGGGCGTGCACTACGCCGGTTCGGCCGCATGATGCGGTGGATGGCGCTGCTGTCGATCGCCTGTGCCGGGATCGCGGTGTGGCTCGTCGCGCGGGGTGATCCCGAGTGGCACATCAACATGATGATCGCGACAGCGCTCGGGGTCGGGTTGACTGTCCTGCTTGGCACCGCGCTGATCAGCCTGGCCTATCTCAGCGATGCCAGCGGGCACGACGAGCAGGCGCATTACCCCCCGCCCAAGGATGACGATCTATGACCGAGCTTCAGCCCGACCCGATCCTGCGGGTGGTGCCGGGCCCGGGCGACATCAATGCGAACGGGCATATCTTCGGCGGCTGGGTACTGAGCCAGATGGACATCGCGGCGGGCATCGTCGCGTCGCGCCGCGCGAAAGGGCCGGTCGCGACGGTGGCAATCGAGCGGATGGAGTTCCTCAGCCCGATTCATCTGCGCGACCTGATTTCGGTCTATGCCGAGGTCGACCGTGTCGGGCGCACGTCTATGGCGATCAGGATCGAAGTCATCGCCAGCCGCAACGGTGGCGAAGAGCAGGTCAACGTCACCAACGGCCTGTTCACCTTCGTCGCGATCGATGAGGAAGCGCGGCCCCGACCGATCGACCCGTCGCCGGTATAGAAAAAAGCCGGCGAGTTTCCCCACCGGCCTCATTTCATGAATCAGCCTTCAAGCAGCCGGAGTGATGTCCGCTTCACTTTCGGGGCGCGGCCGTCGCACACGGCGGCGCGGCGCGGGGGCTTCCGAATCAACTTCGGGTTGTGGCGCTTCGGCGATGATGCCGATCGCCGGCGGGATCACCGCAAAGTCGATTCGCTGTTCATCCTGCGGTTGCTCGCGGTCGCGGCGAATGCGGCCGTTGGGGCGCGGCGAGCCTTCGGGGCGCTCGCTTTCGGTGCGAACCGGGCGATCGGAATCGATGCGCTCCGGACGCTCAACGCGCGGGAAGCGCTCGGCGCGCTGTTGTTGCTGCGGTTGTGGCTGGCGATCCTGGCGCTCGGGACGATCGTTGCGCTCGTATCGGTCCGCGCGTGGTTGCTGCGATTGCTGCTGGCGATCCTGCCGATCGGGACGATCCTGCTGCTGGTCACGGCGCGGTTGCTGGCGCTGATATTCCTGCTGCTGTTGCTGCTGGGATTGCTGCGGCTGATCGTCGTCGCCGTCCATCTCGCCGTCAAAGCCTTCGCCATCGCCATCGTCGTCATAGTCGTCATCGACATTCTCGCCCCGCGCGCGGCGCTGTTCGTCGAACCGCGCGCGGCTTTCGCCGAGCACGCGGAAATAATGGTCGGCGAACTGGAGATAATATTCCGTTTGGACGCGGTCACCCGCAAGCTGGGCATCGCGCGCCATGCTCTTGTATTTCTCGAGCAGTTGCGCCGCATTGCCACGCTGGCGATTATCGCGGGCGTTGCCGCCACTGTTGCCCGACATTCCCTGGGGACGCTGTCCACCACGGCCGCGACGGCGACCCGCGCCGTTCTGACGATTATTGATCAAAAGAGTTGGTCCTCGTCGCACTGGCGCCAATCGCGCCTGATCTTGTCCTTCGCAAGAAGTCCGGCCCTCCGGGGATGAGCGGCCCGCCGGAGCGGAACCGCCTTAGACCTGGGCCAAGCGCCGGGGCGCTGAGGTGGCCGATGTCGTCGGAGGGTAGGAGCGGCGCGAGCCTCAAGTCTGTCTGGAGCGGCCCCGTTCCTAACCCCTGATGTAATGAGGTCGCGGGTATTTTCCAAGAACTTTATACGCTTGTCACCAAAAGCGCGCGCGAACGCCCGCCGAGATCATGCGCCAAGCGACTCGAAAGTCCCGATTTTGCAAGCACCGCGGCGGCGCTGTCAGCTTGGTCGAAGCCGATTTCGATCGCCGCGAGGCCGCCATGCAAAATCAGCCGACTGAGTTGCGGGGCGAGCTTGCGATACGCATCGAGGCCGTCGTCGCCAGCGAACAGCGCCTCGGCCGGCTCAAATTCAGTGACCCCGGCGCCGAGCACGGCGTCGCGCGCAACATAGGGCGGATTGGCAAGGACGAGATCGAACGATTCATCTATGCCTTCGGCCCAGTCCCCGACGCGCAGTTCGGCGCGGTCGGCAAGCCCAAGCCGCCTGGCGTTGCGGTCAGCATAAGCGAGGGCGTTAGGCGAGAAGTCGATCCCGAGCCCGGTTGCCATGGGCCATTGGTCGAGCGCGGCGAGCAGCAGCGTGCCGGGTCCGGTGCCAAGGTCGAGGATACGTGCTGGGCCCGGCGTGCCGGCGAAATGTTCGACTGCCGCGGCGATCAGCGTCTCGCTGTCGGGGCGCGGGATGAGCACCCCCGGTCCGACCTCTAGCTCGATGTTCCAGAAGTCGCGGCGGCCGGTGATGTAGGCGACGGGCTCACCGGCGAGGCGGCGCTCGAACATCTCGGCGAAGCGCGCGGGGGGCGGCCCGGCGGGAGGGTCAAGGAGCAGCTTGTCGCGGCCGATCCCAAGCGCGGCCGCCATCAGAATTTCGGCGTCGAGGCGGGGGGTCGGGGAAGTCGCTCTCAACCTTTCGGCCGCGGCTGCGATCGCCTGGTCAAGCGCGCTCACTTGCCCCCCTTATCGGGTAGGGGCGAAGAATCAGGCTTCATCCAGGTTCGCCAACCGATCAGCCTCGTCCTCGGCGATGAGCGCTTCGGTCAGTTCGTTGAGCCCCGGCCCTTCGAGGATCGCGTCGAGCTTGTGCAGGGTGAGGTTGATGCGGTGATCCGTCACGCGCCCTTGCGGGAAGTTGTAGGTGCGGATGCGCTCCGAGCGGTCACCCGATCCGACCATCGACTTGCGCGCGCCGGCCCGCTCGTTCGCCAGCCGCGAGCGCTCGAGTTCGAACAGCCGGGTCCGCAGCACTTTCAGCGCCTTGGCCTTGTTCTTGTGCTGCGACTTTTCGTCCTGCTGGATGACGACGAGGCCGGTCGGCAAGTGGGTGATTCGGACCGCGCTGTCGGTGGTGTTGACCGATTGGCCGCCGGGGCCGGACGAGCGATAGACGTCGATGCGCAGGTCGGCGTCGTTGATCTGGACATCGACTTCCTCGGCTTCGGGCAGAACCGCGACAGTCGCCGCCGAGGTGTGGATTCGCCCACCGCTTTCGGTCGCGGGAACGCGCTGGACGCGATGGACGCCGCTTTCGAATTTGAGTCGGGCGAACACGCCATTACCGTTGATCGAGGCGACCGCCTCCTTGTAGCCGCCGACATCGGCGCTCGACGCCGAGATGAGTTCGAATTTCCAGCCGCGTTCCTCGGCGAAGCGTTGGTACATGCGCAGCAGGTCGCCGGCGAACAGCGCCGCCTCATCGCCGCCGGTCCCGGCGCGGACCTCGAGCATCGCCGCGCGTTCGTCTGCGCTGTCCTTGGGCAGGAGCTGGACCGCCAGCGCGCGTTCGGCGAGAGGGAGTTGCTGCTCGATTTCGGCCAATTCCTCGATTGCGATCGCGCGCAATTCCTCGTCGGCGTCCCTGGTCATCGTCGCCAGACTCTCACGCTCGGCGCGCAGGCGGCGGACCTCGCGAGCGGCGGCGGCAACCGGCTCGATCGCGGCATAATCCTTCGACAGCCGGACAAAATCGTCGGGCGCGAGATTCCCCGCCGACATCGCCGCCGACAGCTCGTGCTTCTTCGCCTCGATCAGCGCGATCCGCTCGGAGGAAATCATACGAGCGGCTTTTCTTGGAGGACCGCATCGGGCGACCAGCTAGCCCCCTCAACAGGAGGAAAGCGATTTACCCGGAAATCCGTCTCGAGGACCTTAAGCACCATTCCGCGGAGATCGTCTTGGCGAGCATAGTCGTCGGGCTGATTAACCCGAATGTGAATTCCTTGGCGCTCTGCCAGCCCCGTAAAGTTAGCCGCCATCACTACGACGCGTGCAAGCGATCCATTTTTTTTCGCTAGCTCAAAGCGCCGCTTAGCATTTCCACGATACGCCATGTCCACAACAACGCCACCACGGCGCAAAGCCGCTGCGACACGAGCGGCATGGGCCTCGAGTTCGGGTTGGTCAGGAATAACGGTGAGGAGTGGCCGCTCAATGTCCGGCGCGTCGATCAGCATCGCCAGCCGCTCGATCCCCGCCGCCCAGCCAACCGCCGGGGTGTGCGGGCCGCCGAGTTGATCGATCAACCCGTCGTAGCGCCCGCCGGCGATTACCGTGCCCTGCGCGCCGAGCTGGTCGGTGACGAATTCGAACGCGGTGTGGCGATAATAATCGAGGCCGCGGACGAGGTGCGGGGCGATCTCGTACGCGACCCCCGCCGCGTCGAGCCCGGACCGGACCTGGCCGAAGAAATCCTCGGCCTCGGCGGATAACACCATCGGC
>JBKJMA010000090.1:0-8634 GCA_046596505.1 Sphingomicrobium sp. | reverse complement strand
GTCAGCTCCTCACCTTCCGGAAGTTCGGCGGCCCATTCAGCTTTGAAGCTCTCGCCCTGCTCGCGAAAGCGCGCGATCAGGTCGGCACGGCTCCACACTTCGCGCGTCAGCGGCTGGTCGGCGGCGATGATGCGGCGCATCGCGGCCTCGATCGCGGGCAGATCCTCCTCGGTGAACATCCCCGCGCCCGGCGCCGGCGCGAAGTCGTAATAGAAGCCGTCGTCGGTCGCCGGCCCAAAGGTGATCTGCGTCCCGGGGAACAGCTTCTGTACCGCCTCGGCGAGGACATGGGCATAGTCGTGGCGGAACAGCTCGAGCGCGTCCTTCTCGTCGCGCGCGGTGACCAGCGCCAGGCTGGCATCGCCCTCGAACGGCCGGTTGAGGTCGCGCAATTCGCCCCCCTGGCCATGGTCGACCCGCGCCGCCAGCGCCGCCTTCGCGAGCCCGGGCCCGATCGCCGCCGCGACATCGGCCGGAGTCGCCCCCGCCGCCACCTCGCGAACGGAGCCATCGGGCAGGGCGATCTTGAACATGTCTGACATGAACCAAGCCCTAGTGAAGCACGCCCGCGGCTTCAACCCGCCGATCTGCAAGCAAACTTGTCATTATGATAATGACGCTTGACACAGCGTCGACTCAAGGAGTAAAGCTACCTTTACTAACTGAAAAGGAAGCCAATCATGAGTATGATGAAAAGTCCCGCGCACAAACGCTATCTCGTTCGCCTCGCCGTCTCGATGCTGGCATATATGGCGTTCCTGTTCCTCGCACTCCGCCTCGTCCCCACCCACCGCGTGACCGGCCCGTTGGCTTACGTCGTCGGCGCTCTCCCCGGCGTCGCCGTCGCCGGCGTGTTTTGGGCGGTGGGCCGACTGATCGTCGAGGAAACCGACGAATATCAGCGCATGTTACTTGTCCGCCAGACGCTAATCGCGACCGGCTTCACGCTCTCCATCGCGACCGTGTGGGGCTTTCTCGAGAATGTCGGGCTCGTCACGCACGTGGACGCCTTCTATATCTCCACGCTGTGGTTTGTCGGCCTCGGCTTCGGCAGCCTGTTCAATCGCGTCACGCTGGGCGCGGGCAAATGCTGAACCGCCTCAAGGTGCTGCGCGCCGAGCGTAGCTGGAGCCAGTCCGACCTCGCCGAGCGCCTCGCCGTCTCGCGCCAGAGCGTCAACGCGATCGAGACCGGCAAATACGACCCCTCGCTTCCGCTCGCCTTCCGCATCGCCGAACTGTTCGAGCTTACGATCGAAGCAATCTTCACCTCGCCGAGCAAAGGGTAAACCGATGATCCGCTCGTCGCCGGGGTCGCAATGACGGCGAAATCCGCTACCCTCAATTCATGACAGACCTTGCCTATTTCGACCCTGGCCAGAACCGCCGCATCGCCTATCGTTACCGCCCGCCCGCCGACCCGGATCGTCCGACGCTCGTCTTCCTGCCCGGCTATGCGTCGGACATGGACGGGACCAAGGCGGTCGCGGTCGATGCGTTGGGCGGGGCGACGGGGTGCGGGTGCCTGCGGCTCGACTATTCGGGGACCGGGTCGTCGGGCGGCGAGTTCGCCGACGGTACGCTCGCCCGCTGGCTCGACGAAGTGGTTGCGGCGATCGACCTGCTGACCGAGGGGCCGCTCGTCCTCGTCGGCTCGTCGATGGGCGGGTGGCTTGCGCTACATGCCGCGTTGAAGCGCCCCGACCGCGTCGCCGCGCTGGTCGGGATCGCCGCCGCCCCCGACTTCACCGACTGGGGATTTTCGAGCGAGGACAAGCTTACCCTGCTGCGCGACGGCCAGCTCGTCCGGCCCAATCCGTACCGCGAAGAAGGCAAACCCGATCCCGGGACCACCCACCGCGGCTTCTGGCAATCGGGCGAGGCGATGCGGCTGTTATCGCTGCCGATCGCGGTCGATTGCCCGGTGCGACTGCTTCACGGCGACAAGGATGAGACGGTGCCGGTCGGGGTTCCGTTGAAGCTGATCGGTCAGCTGCGTTCAGCCGATGTCCAGCTGGTGCTGGTCAAGGGCGGCGGACATCGCCTGTCGGAGCCGCGCGAGATTGACGCGCTGCTCCGGCTGCTCGCCCCGCTCGTGGAGACCGCCGCATGATCGTCGCCCTGTTGCTCGCCACCGCCACACCAGCCGCCGCCTCAGCCTCAGCCAGCCTGCCGCTGACCGCCGAAACCGCCGAAGCGCAGGCCACCGCCACCCGGTCGCGCGCGCTGTGGGGGATTGGCGGCAACCTGCGCCTCAAGGCCGGCGATGCCGCAGGGGCGGCAAAGGATTTCGACCAGGGCCTCG
Source organism: Sphingomicrobium sp. (assembly GCA_046596505.1). Classification (GTDB taxonomy): domain Bacteria; phylum Pseudomonadota; class Alphaproteobacteria; order Sphingomonadales; family Sphingomonadaceae; genus Sphingomicrobium. The sequence goes on along the minus strand of JBKJMA010000090.1, from coordinate 6,330 downwards.
CCATCCCCGGCGGCACCGCGCTCGATCGCGGCGAATTGCTGCTTGACCGAGCGCGCGCGGCTCAGGCGGCGGGCGACATCGCCATCGCCGAGGCGCGCGCCGCAGAAGCCGCGCGGCTGGTCCCCGGCGATCCGTTCCTGTGGTATTTCCGGACCACGCTGGCGGTCGCGGCGGGCGACGTGCCGCGGGCGAAGATCGCGATTGCGCGGGCGCTGTCGCTGGCGCCGAACGATCCCACCATCCTGTTCGAAAGCGGCCATGTCGCAAGCCTCGCCGGCGAGGATGCGGCGGCGCGAACCGCGTGGCAGAAAGCGCTCGCCGCCGACCCCAACGGCCCCACGGGTCGGCTGGCGCGGCAGGCGCTCGGGCTTGCCGACGTGCCGCTGACGGTGCAGTCCGCCCCCAAACCATAAGGGACTCGCGCCGACCATGAAATTTCTCCACTCGATGCTCCGCGTATCGGACCCCGACGCGACAATCGCCTTCTTCAAGCTGCTCGGGCTCGAGGAGCGGACGCGGATGGAGGTGCCGCAGGGCAAATACACCCTGATCTTCCTCGCCGCGCCGGGCGACGGCGGGGGCGAGGTCGAACTGACCCACAACTGGGACCAGAGCGGCTACACCGGGGGGCGCAATTTCGGCCACCTCGCCTATCGCGTCGATAATATCTACGAGACCTGCCAGCGGCTGATGGACGCCGGGGTGACGATCAACCGCCCGCCGCGCGACGGCCACATGGCGTTCGTCCGCACGCCCGACGGGATCTCGGTCGAACTGCTCCAGGACGGCCATCTCGACCCCGCCGAGCCGTGGGCGTCAATGGCCAACACGGGCGAGTGGTGATGCCGCTCGAGATCGTCTGCATCCCGGCGTTCAGCGACAATTACCTGTGGCTCGTCCATGATGCCGACAGCGGCGAGACTGCGGTGGTCGATCCGGGCGACGCGGCCCCGGTGCTGGCGGCGGCCGAAGCGCGCGGCTGGAAGATTTCCCAGGTCTGGAACACCCACTGGCACCCCGACCACACCGGCGGCAACCTCGCGGTAAAGGAGGCGACCGGTGCTGTAATCAGCGGGCCGCGTAGAGAGTCCGCGAAGATCCAGGGGCTCGATATCGAGCTTGCCGAAGGGAACGAGGTCCGCCTCGGGGCCCATAAGGGCGATGTTCGTGAAGTTCCCGGCCACACCCTTGGCCACATCGCGCTGGTGTTCGGCGAGGACAAGGTCGCGTTCGTCGGGGACACGCTGTTCGCGATGGGCTGCGGCCGGCTGTTCGAAGGCACCCCCGAGCAGATGTTCGACAGTCTCAACCGCCTGGCCACCCTCCCACCCGAGACGGCGGTCTATTGCGCCCACGAATATACGCTTTCCAACGCCCGCTTCGCCGCCCACGCCGAGCCCGGCAATGCCGCGATCGCCGCGCGCCTCGCCGAGGTCGAACGGACCCGCGCCGAGGGCCGCGCGACGGTGCCGACGACGATCGCCGCCGAACTCGCCACCAACCCCTTCCTCCGCGCGCGCGACGTCGCCGAGTTCACTCGGCGGCGCGCGGCCAAGGACAGCTTTCGTTAAGCCTGCTTTCATCCACAGCGGCGCTTGCTGCGTTACCAGCTCGGAATGCCGTCTTTATCGGGAGTGACCGTCATGCGCCGCCTCGCCCACCTTGCGCCCCTCGCCCTGGCCGCCGGAGCGCTCGCCGCCTGCACCGCCAACCTCGCCCAGCCCTATCAGCGCACCGCGCGCCACGAGGATGAGGTGCGCCACGCGCTGGCGGGAAAGGTCGCGGGCAAGCCGGTCGACTGCCTCCAGTCCACCCGCTCGAGCGATATGCAGATCATCGACGACAACACCATCCTGTTTCGCGACGGATCGCGCGTGTTCGTCCAGTCACCACACGGCGGCTGCTCGCCACTCGGCTCGGGCAGTTACACGCTGGTCACGCACAGTTTCGGCGGAATGGGCCTGTGCCGCGGCGACATCGCCCGCGTGGTCGACCTGCAGAACGGCTTCACCGTCGGCAGTTGCGCGTTCGATTCGTTCGTCCCCTACGAACGACCGCGCAGAAGCTAGCGCTTGGCGCTCGAATAAAGCGCGTCGAGCAATTCGCCATAGGCCTCGCCGATGACGTGGCGGCGGATCTTCATCGACGGGGTCAGCTGCTCATTCTCGACAGTGAAGGCGTCGGCGATGACGAAGCGGCGCACCTTCTCGATCACGCTGAGCTCCGCGTTGACCCGATCGACCGCTTTTGAAAGCCGTTGCTGGAGGTCGGGCAGCCCGGCGATCTCGGCCTCGGGTACCAGCAGCGCGACGAGATGCGGGCGGCGGTCGCCATAGACCATTGCCTGGGCGATTTCGGGCTGGAGGGTCATCATTCCCTCGACCCGCTGCGGCGCGACATTGTCGCCCTTGTCGTTGACGATCAGGTCCTTCTTGCGGTCGGTGATGACGATCCGGCCCTTGGCGTCGAGGTGCCCGACATCGCCGGTCGCGAGCCAGCCGTCCCATTCGGAACCGGCATCGCCCAGCACCTTGGCGGTGCCCTCGGGGTCGCGCCAGTAACCGTGCATCACCAGTTCACCGCGCACCATGATCTCGCCATCTTCGGCGATGCGCACCTCGGTGTTCTTGAGTGGCGGCCCGACCGTCGCCATCGCGATCCCGGCGGCGGGGCGGTTGCAGCTGATCACCGGACCGGCCTCGGTCTGGCCATAGCCCTGCAGCACCGTCAGTCCGGTCGCGGCGAAAAAATTGCCAACCTCGGGATTGAGCGGCGCACCGCCCGACACCATCGCCTTGATCCGCCCGCCGAATTTCGCCTGGACCTTCTTGCGCAGGGTGAAGTCGAGCAGCCGGTCCATCGGCACGTCGATCAGCCGCTTCGCCCCCGCCGCGCGGCGCCCTTCGATCGTGATGGCGCGGGCGAGGAGGTAGGCCCGAAGTCCGCCGTCCTTCTCGATCGTCTTGAGGATTCTGGCGCGCAACATTTCAAACAGCCGCGGCACGACCACCATCAGCGTCGGGCGCACTTCCTCGATATTGGCGGCAAGCTTCTCGAGGCTTTCGGCGAAGTAGATTTGTGCGCCGAGCCCGATCGGGAAATGCTGCCCGCCCGAATGTTCGTAGGCGTGGCTGGCGGGGAGGAAGGACAGGAACACCTCGTCGTCCCAGCTGAAATCATTGGCGATAACGTCGATGCAGCCTTCGACATTGTGGAGGATCGCGCCGTGGTGCTGGCGTACCCCGCGTGGCGCTCCGCCGGTGCCGCTGGTGTAGATCAGGCAGGCCAGGTCCTCGCGCTTGATCGTCGCGGCGGCAGCCCCCGCGGCGGCGACGTTGGTCGGGCCGGCTGCCATGTCCGACCATGAATGGAATTGCGCGACGTCGGGTGACTGCTGGACCGCCAGCGGATCGAACGAGATGATGTGGCGACATTCCGACGCGAACAGTACCGCTGGGATGAGGTTCTTCGCCAGTTTCTGCGACGACACGATCACCGCGCGGGCGCCCGAATTGCCGAGGATATGCTGGTGATCGCGGGTCGTGTTGGTGGTGTAGGTCGGCACCGTGACGCAGCCCGCCGCCATGATCGCGAGGTCGCTGATCAGCCATTCGGGGCGGTTTTCGCTGACCAGCATGACGCGTTCGCCGGGATGAAGGCCGATCGCCTTGAGGCTTGCGGCCAGCGCCGCGACCTGCCGTGCGGCGTTGCGCCAGCTGGTCGGCTGCCACACGTCGTCATGCTTGGCCCACAGGAACGGCTCGTCGCCTTGCTGCTCGGCGCGCGCAAAGAACATGCTGACGAGGTTGGGGAAATGCTCGAATTCCCGCGCGCCTCGCCTGGCCGTCATTGCGACACCGCCACGCCCTCGCTGCGCGGATCGGCACCGCCGACCCAGCGGCCGCCGGCCCATTCGATCGCGTTCGCCTTGAAGGTCTGTGGCGGGACTGTCTTGACCGATGCGTGGCCGAGCGCGGTGAGCGCCGGGATCATCGCCTCCAGCGGCGTCCCCTGCTCGACATAGACGTTGGGGCCGCTCGGCGCGAAGATTTCGGGCGCGGCGATCGCGGCCTGCGCACTCATCTTCCAGTCGATCACGCCGATAATCGCCTTGATCACCTGCGCCGGGATGGTCGGTCCGCCCGCCGCACCGACCGCAAGCCGTACGCGCCCGTCGGGCCCGGTGACGATCGTCGGCGACATCGAGCTGCGCGGCCGCTTGCCGCCCTCGACCCGGTTCGCCACGGGCACGCCATCGACCGCGGGCACGAAGCTGAAATCGGTAAGTTCGTTGTTGAGATAATAGCCATTGACCATCAGCCCCGAGCCAAAGCCGCTTTCGATCGTAGAGGTGATCGAGGCGACATTGCCGGCGCGGTCGGCGACCGCAAACGATGAAGTCCCATGCTCTTGCCCCTCGGCCCCGAGCGCCATCTTCGGCGCGCCGGCCGGCGAGCCTGCGGTCACGGCATTGTTCGTTGCGGTCGCCGAAATCAGCTTCGACCGCTCGGCGAGATAGGCCGGGTCGAGCAACCCCGCGACCGGCACCGACACATAGTCCGGGTCGCCAACATATTTGTCGCGGTCAGCATAAGCGAGGCGCATCGACTCGGCGATGAGATGCCAGGTCGTGGGCGAATTGGGGCCGAGCGCGGCGAGGTCGAACCGCTCGAGCATTTTCAGCGTCTGGATCACCGCGATCCCGCCCGACGATGACGGACCCATCCCGCAGATCTTGTACCCGCGATACGCCCCGCACACCGGCGGGCGCTCCTTGGCGCTGTAGGTCGCCAGATCGCCAACGGTCATCGGCGAAGGATTGTGCGCGGCACTATTGACCGTGCGGACGAAGGCAGTGGCATTGGCCCCGCTATAGAACGCCTCGGGTCCGCGCGCGGCGAGCGTCGTCATGAATGCCGCGAGCGCGGGATTGCGCACCCGCCGGCCCACGGCGAGCGGCTTTCCATCGGCGGTATAGAACAGCTTGCGCCCATCCGCCGAGAAGCCCGCCGTCGAGCGCTCGCCGGCCAGGGCGTTGTGCAGCCGTGGAGTCACGAGAAAACCGTCCCGGGCCAGCACAATCGCGGGCTGGAACAGCGCTTTCCAGGCCAGCTTGCCATGATCGTGGCTCGCCGCCGCCGCCATCCGCATATTGCCCGGCACGCCGACGCCGGTCCCGCCCGGCACGACATCTTCGAAGGCGCGAGGCTTGCCGTCGGGGCCAAGGAACCAGGCGCCGGTCGCGGCGTGCGGCGCGGTTTCGCGCGAATCATAGGTCTGGATGATGCCCCTGGTGTCGCGGAAGACGAGATAGCTGCCTCCGCCGATTCCCGAGCTTTGCGGTTCGACCACGGTCAGCGCGAGCATCGTCGCGATCGCCGCGTCGGCCGCGCTTCCGCCCTGTCGCAGGATCGTCGCGCCGGCCGCTGCTGCCCGCGGGTCGGCGGCGCTGACGATGCCTGGCGCGCCGAGTACGGCGTGTCGATGATGGGCCGAAACCGGGTGGCGAGCGAGGGCGGGAGCGGCGGCGCCCCCGATCAGGGCGAGAGTGGCCGCAAGGGCAAAGGTCGAACGCATGGCCGACGAGCTACTCGCTTCCCACCGCCTCGGCAATATTGGCGAAGCCGGCGCGGCGGACGTGCCGCGCGAGCCCCGTGGCGATGCGGCGGGCGAGCCCGGGTCCTTCGTAGACGAGCGCGCTGTAGAGTTGGACGAGGCTCGCCCCGGCGCAAATCCGGGCCCAGGCATCGGCGGCGCTCTCGATCCCGCCGACCGCGATCAGCGGGAGCGAAGCGCCCGCGGCGGCGCGGAAGATGCGCAGTTGGTCGAGCGCGAGCAGTCGGAGAGGCCGTCCCGACAGCCCGCCCGTCTCGCCGGCGTAACGCGACGACAGCGCCGGGCGCGAGATGGTTGTGTTGGCGACGATCAGCGCGTCGATCCCGCTGTCGATCGCGGCGCGGACGATGCGGTCGTGATCGCCCGGCTCGAGGTCGGGCGCGACCTTGAGGAACACTGGCGGGCCGCCGGGTGCGCGCGCGTCCCGCACCGCGGCGAGCAGTTCGGCGAGTTCGCCGCCCGCCTGCAAGGCGCGCAGGCCCGGCGTGTTGGGCGAGGAGATGTTGACCGCCAGATAATCCGCCACGGGGGCCATTGCCCGCACGCCGAGCGCATAGTCGGCGATGCGGTCCGCGCTGTCCTTGTTGGCGCCGATGTTGACCCCGACGATGCCGCGGCGGGATCGCTTCGACAGCCGGTCGAGCGCCGCCGCCTGGCCACGATTGTTGAACCCGAGGCGGTTGATGACCGCGCGGTCCTGGGCGAGGCGGAACA
>JBKJMA010000207.1:0-2589 GCA_046596505.1 Sphingomicrobium sp. | reverse complement strand
CAGTGTCGAGGGAGTAGGCGTCGGCACGTTCGGCGCACGCCATGAAGGCTGGTTCGATGCCTGGAGCCTGCTCTCGACGGTGCGCCGCGCCGCACGCCAGCGCGCGGTCGAGTACGTGGAAGCGTCGGTAAGTTCATTCGAGACCTGTGACGCGCGGATCACCGGGGTCGTGCTCGCAGACGGTGTGAAATTGCCCTGCGACTTCTGCGTGCTCGCGACCGGCGCGTGGTCGGGGCGCCTGGTCGCGGGGCTCGGCATCGCGTTGCCCATCGTGCCCAAGAAGCGCACGGTGTTCTCGTTCAAGACCCCGTTCAAGCTGGCCAACTTTCCGATGCTGTTCGATGCGAGCGGCATCTGGGTGCGGCCCGAAGGCGAGGGCTACATCGGCGGCATTCAGCCGCTGCCGGAGCACGACCTCGATGCCGACGGCGACTTCGGGCCTGACCACGGCCTGTTCGAGGTGCCGTTCTGGCCGCTGCTGGCCACGCGCATCCCGGCCATGGAAGAACTCCGCTTGCACCGAGCATGGGCCGGACATTACGAAGTCAACACGCTCGACCACAACGGCGTGGTCGGCGCGCATGACGAACTGACCAACTTGATCTTCGCGACCGGGTTCTCCGGTCACGGGGTCATGCATGCGCCAGCCGTGGGGCGCGGCGTCGCCGAACTCATCATGACCGGCGGCTACCGCGCCATCGACATGCGCCCGCTTGGCTGGGAGCGCATCCGTACCGCGGCGCCGCTGTTCGAAACCATCGTTTACTGAAAGGAACCGAAATGAAGCTAGCTGGCAAGGTGGCCGTGGTCACGGGGGCCGCGCGTGGGATCGGACGTGCAACCGCCGAACGTCTGTTGGCCGAGGGCGCGAAAGTGGTGGTCTCCGACATCGACGAAGTACAGTTGCAACGGACCGCGGCTGAGATCGGAACGGCGGATACCGTGCTGGCGCTGCGCGCCGACGTCTCGGTCCAGCGCGAGGTGATCGATCTCGTGCAGGCTGCCACCGACCGTTTCGGCAGCATCGACATCATGGTCAACAACGCCGGCATCGCGCCGGTGGTCGAATTCCTCGACGTCACCGAAGAACTGCTGAGCCGCGTACTCGACGTCAACCTGAAGGGTGCGTTCTACGGCACCCAAGCTGCAGGACGGCGGATGATCGAGCAAGGCAAGGGCGGCGTGATCATCAACATGTCATCGATCAACTCTGGCCTCGCCAATCCGAACGTCGCTCCCTACGCGATCTCAAAGGGCGGCATGAACCAGGTCACGTCGACTGCCGCGGTCGCCTTCGCGGCACACGGCATCCGCGTCGTGGGGGTCGGGCCCGGAACGATCATGACGGACATGGTCGCCGGCGCGTTCGTGCAGAGTGCCGGCAATCGGGCGATCCTGTCGCGCACGCCGTTGGGCCGCTACGGCCAAGCAACGGAGATCGCATCGGTCGTCGCGTTCCTTGCGAGTGACGATGCGTCGTACATGACCGGCGAGACCGTGTACGTCGACGGCGGACGCCGCGTACTGAACTATGTCGTCCCCGTCAAGGATTAGTCGATGACCCAGATCTTCAACAAGCTGCACCACATCTGCATCGTCGTGCACGACATTGACAAGGCGCAGGCATATCACGAGTCCATCGGTATCGGACCGTGGATTCAGTATCCGCCGCTGGCCGAATATGAGGACCTTCAGGTTCCTAGCGAGCTGGGATTTCTCGGCCTCCGGTACCGGATCTGCAACTTGCCGAACGTCCAGCTGCAGCTCTGCCAACCCGGCAATGAACCGTCACCGCAACGGCTGCACTTGGACAGCAAGGGCGAAGGAGTCTTCCACATCGGCTTCGAGGTTCCAGATGCCGATACTGCCGAAACGCAAGCGAGGGCACTGGGTCTGCCGGTGATGATGCGCGGGCGTCGGGCCAACGGAACCGGATTCACCTACTACGACACGGCTGAAACCGCTGGCGTGACGATCCTGACACGCGCGACAAACCTGCCAGGAAAGTGAACCCCTGAGACAGGCGCCGATAGGCTGTCGTTGCTCGATGCATCGCCGATGTGCGCAGCGCTCCCGATCTGAAAGACACCAGCATGCGAATCGACCTGAATTCGGACCTCGGCGAAGCCTATGGCCCCTGGGTGATGGGGGACGACGCTCAGATGCTCGAGTACGTGACGAGCGCTAACATCGCATGCGGTGGTCACGCTGGGGACCCCGAAACCATGTACCGGACTCTCCGCTTGGCTGCCGAACGTGGCGTGAGGGTCGGAGCGCATCCGGGATATTGCGATCGTGAAGGCTTTGGCCGACGAGTGATTCCGATGCAGCCGTCCGAGATCGGAAGGATGGTGGCGGCCCAAGTGGGCGCGCTGAGTGCGCTGGCCCGGCTGGTGGGTACCCATGTGGGCTACGTCAAGCCGCATGGCGCCCTCGGCAATCTGGCGGCAGCCGATACCGCGGTGGCCAAGGCCATCGTCGCCGTGGTGAAAAGCATCGATGCGACACTTGCCGTTCTGGCCATCTCCGGCACCGCTTTGGAGAGAGCCGCACGCGAGAGTGGAATTCGTGTGTTCTCCGAGATATTTG
>JBKJMA010000055.1:0-8638 GCA_046596505.1 Sphingomicrobium sp. | reverse complement strand
GGCCTCGGCGAGTTTCAGCGCTTCGGCGAAATAGGCGGCGTAGCGCGGATCCGCCTCGAGCTCGCCGGTAGTCCTGGCGTTATGCGCCTCGACCCATTGCATCGCGCGCGGCGACGTAAATTCCTCGAGCCAGACGTAGGGATCGTCGCCGCCCGCCTCAGCCGCCACCGCAGCACCGCCCAGCCCCAACGCCGAGGCGCCAATAATCATCGCCAAAATCGCCTTGTGCATACTCGCTCCCGTAACAGCCCGGGAAGCGTTGCCGAACCGTCGCGCGGGGTCAAGCGCCCGCCAGCCGCGCCGCTCGCTCGCGCCACCCGTCGGCGAGGAGTACAATGGTCGAGAGGTCATGCAACGCCGCCTGCTCGCCGCGATGCCCGCCGCCGATCAACAGGCGGAACACTCGCGCTACCGACCAATTCGGAAGCGGCCGATCGACCAGCGCGATTGCGTCACCGGCGGCCACTTCGCCCTCCTCGATCACGCGATAGTACCAGCCGGTGCGCGCGGTCGCGACCATCGCTTTGACAACGGCGTTGGTGGACAGGTGATGCGACTGCTTCCAGCACGGCTGGCGCCCTTGCGCGATTTCGACCAGCGCGGTGCCGAGCCGGAAGCGATCGCCGAGGCAGACGTCGGTCTCGGTCCACCCGCTGGTCGAGATATTCTCGCCGAACGCGCCCGGCGCGGCTAGTCGCGGAAGATCGCCGAGCAATGCTTGCCAGCCGGGGTAATGATCGCGCGGATAATGGTGGATCGCCTTGTCGCGCCCGCCGTGGACGGCGAGATCGGCCTGTTCATCGCCCTCGATCCCGAGGAAGCCGATCCGGCGCGGGCCGTCGACCGGTTGCTTGGCGATGGCGCTGGTGTCGCCTTCGGGGGTGAAGCGGCGGACCGTCCCGGTCAGCAGCGCAGCGATCGTCGTTCGCATCGAATTGCCCCCGGCGCTGGTGCGGATACCGTCCCTTAACCCCGCCCGCGTTACACGACGAGCATGTCAGTTCATGCGTTAATCGCCCACGCGCTGTGGGGCCTGTTGTTCACCGCCCTGCCCTACACCATCGCGCGGCTGTGGCTGAAGCGCATCCGCCTCCAGCGCGCGCGCTATCAATCGGCCGAGCGCTCAATCCGGTTGCAGACGCTGGCCGACGCCAGCCTCGCGGCGCGCGCACGCGGCGAGCGGTTCGTGCCGCCAGCCGGGTGGGACGCCTAACATTGATTCGAGGCTGTTTGACGCGCTTCGCAGAAACGCGGAACGCTTACGCCAGCTTGTCGGCGTAAATCATCCGGCCGTTGGCGAGGCGGCTCATCACGCGCCACTGGCTAGCGCGGCTGAACGCGAAGCAACCTTCCGAGCGGCCGAGCTTGCCGAAGTCGCGCGCGACATTGTCCTCGGCGTACCACGCGTTGTGGATGACGATCGCGCGGCCTTCGGCGTTGTTGTTGCTCCAATCGAGGCCCTGCACCTTCATCGAGGTGCCATACTTGCCGTCGTAGGTATCGGCGGTGACGTAGGCGCCGCTCGAGCTCGCCTCGGAGCCGAACTGGTTCGAGAAGCGCTCGAGAAAACCCGAATGATCGGGGTCGGAACCGCGCCCATGGGCGACGCGGTGGCTTTCGACCTGGCCGTTCATCAGGTCGACGAGGTGGAACCGCGGCTCGGCCGAAGCGACCGAGAAATCGACGACGCCGATCACGTCGCGGTGCTGGATCCACGGCCGCGAATCAAGCGCGGCCTTGGCCTTGGCGAACAGGATTGGGTCAATTCCAGCCGGCGCGGTGGTGATCGCGGACTTCGGCGCGAATGGCGAAAGCGGGTCGGCGGTCGGCGGCGGCGTGCGGAACACGAGCGCCGGAAGGCCGACGCTGCTTGCCCCTGACGAGAGCATCAAACCGCTCGCGCCGACCGCACCCAACCTCAACATTTCACGACGATTCAATGACATGCACGCCCTCCGATGAAGCGAACCATATAGCATGGGAAAGCTTAATTCTCGATAAGCAGAGCAAGCGAAACTGAGGCTTCACCGCGCGCAAGGCTCGATTCGTCGTAACCGATGGATCGTTATCCATCTTCATCGATTCGACGGTGATGGCCGGGGATGGTCAGCAATTTCATGCAATTGCCCTTCCCACTTAGACCTCCTGCATGCCTTGAAGTTTGCCGCCGGCGCTGCTAGTGGCCCGCGACTGTCGTGGGGCTTGCCCCCGGCGACCAATGTTCATTGGCATGGGCAAATGCGTTCCGCGAGACGGCGGGACGAGGCGCCGATGCTGCCCGGTTTCCTCGACCACGAGAGGCCGGTTACGGAGTGAAGACGAGCTTTATGCAAATCATCGTTCGCGACAATAATGTCGACCAGGCGCTGCGGGCGCTCAAGAAGAAGCTGCAGCGCGAGGGCGTCTATCGCGAGATGAAGCTGCGCCGTCACTATGAGAAGCCGTCGGAGCGCCGCGCTCGCGAACGTGCCGCCGCGATCCGTCGCGCCCGCAAGCTGGAGCGCAAGCGCGCCGAGCGCGAAGGCGTGCGCAGCTAGAGCCTGATCGTTCGAGGCGGGAAGCGATCAGCGCTTCCGCCGGTACGTGGATCAGGCTCTGATCGGAAGTCCGGCTTCAACGCCGGTTTTGGCCCTCGGGCCGTCTCTCAAGCTGACGGGGCGTCGATGACGACGATTACCCAGGTTCCGATCCACCCGCTCAAGCGCGGTAGCGTCACCAAGCTGTGGCTCGGCATCGCGCTGTTGGTCGCGGCGGCGTTGCTGCTGGCCTGGGCCGGAGCCGGGCGCATCGTCGGGGTCCGCGTCAAGACGGTCGAGGCCGGCAAGGGCGCGGTGATCGGCATCAACGACGGGGTGATCATCGACCTCGAGGGCCGACTGCCCAACGGCACGGTATTCGAGACCACCAAGGGCCGCGGTCCGGCACCGATCCTCGTCGCGCAGACGATCCCCGGCTTCTCGCGCGCGCTGCAGCAGATGCAGCAGGGCGGACGCTATACGGTCCATATCCCGGCCAAACTCGCTTACGGCGCGACGCCGCCTCCGGGCAGTCCGATCCCGGCCGACAGCGATCTCGATTTCGATATTCATGTCTTGCAGGTCGTGCCGAACGCGGCGCTGATGGCCGGGCAGTCCGGACCGGGGCCGGGCGGACCGCAGCCGCGCTAGATTGGCTCGCCGGGAGCGGTCGGCGGCTCGCCGGCGCGCATCCGGCTCAATTCCTCCAGCGTGACCTTGATCGCCGCCAGCACCGGGTCGGCCAACAACAGCCCGATGAGACCGAACAACGCCCCCATCACGAGCTGCGCGGCGAGCACCAGCGCGGGGGCGAGGTCGACCGTCCGCCGGGCGATGTACGGCACGACCAGATAGCCGTCGACGTTCTGGACGAAGAAATAGACGAAGATCGCCCATAGCCCCTCCCCGTTCCCCGCGCTGAATCCGACCGCGACCATCAGCACGCCCGAAACGATCGCGCCGATGTTGGGAAGGAAGGCGAGCAACCCGGTGATGAGCCCGAGCAGCGCCGCCATCGGCACCCCGCCGAGGCTGAGCATGGCAAAGGTGAACACGCCTTCGAATGCCATCCCGACCAGCCGCCCGCCGAGCAACCGGCGCAGCGTCGCACCGACGCGGTTGGTGATGACGTAGAAGTAAGTCCGGTGGCGAAGCGGCAGCATCCACGCGACACCGCGGTCGTAGAGGCGCGGCTCGGCGGCGATGAAGATACCGATGACGACGATCAAGATGGCGCTGGTCAGGGCGCCGAGCGCGCTGCCGACGGCGCTGGTCAGCCGCCCGACCGAACCGGCGATCTGCTTGCCGATGTCAAAGGACTCGCCCTTGGGCAGCAGGCCGAGCCCGGTCGCCCAGCCGAGCAGCCGTTCGCCCTGGAGCGTCACCACCGCGCGCAAGGCCTCGGCCTGCGCGGCGAGGGTCGTCCCGGCGAACCAGCCGACCCAGCCGAGGAAGGCGATCGCGCCGACGATGACGATGCCCAGCCGCCAGCCACGGCGGATCGGCAGCACCCGGCCAAGCAACCGCGTGCCACCGTCGAGCAGGACCGAGAATACCATCCCGCCGACGATCAGCATCAGCGGCTGGGCAAGCGTGATGATCCCGACGACAACCAGCGCCATCCCGATCCACACGCTCGCGCGCTTGAACTCGTCGCGAACGGCGGGGTCGCGAAATTCGGCCGGGCCCGGCCGCTCAATGTGCGGCTCGGGCGGCGGCGTGTCGGCGCTGACCGGCCCGAGCGCCACGGCCTAGCCTTTCGTCCCGCGCAGGCTGTCGCCGGCGCGTCCCGATCGGAGCGACTGGAACCAGCTGATCGGGTTGAGCCAGCTTGCCCCACCGTCGAGCGAGAAAGTCAGGAACTCGGCGCGCCCGCCGATATTCTCCCACGGCACCGGGCCGCCGAGGCCATTGTCGGGCGGGCCGAGCGGAAACCGGCTGTCGGCGCTGCGATCGCGATTGTCGCCCATCAGGAAGACATGGTCGGCGGTGACGGTGACCGGGCCATAATCATCGCCCGGGCTGCGGCCGAGGTCGACCGTGTCGTAGGTCGGGCCGTTCGGCAGCGTCTCGCGGACGATCGGCAGGCGGCAAAACTCGCGCCCGTCGCTCGTCTCGACGAGGTTGCCGGGGAACTGGTCGATGTTGCACGGCGCGTTGGGATCGACCGCGATCATCGCCGCGGGGCGGACCTCGGATTTCACCGGGACATTGTTGATGATCAGCCGGCCGCCGCGCACTTCGATCGTGTCGCCGGGAAGGCCGATGACGCGCTTGATATAGTCGTCGCTCTGGCCCGGGGGGGTGACGATGACGACGTCGCCGCGCGTGGGCATGGTGCCGAGCAGGCGGCCGGTCCAGTGCGGGAAGACATGGAAGCTGGGCGACACCCACGACCAGCCAAAGGGATATTTGCTGACCACCAGCCGGTCGCCCTTGAGCAGGATCGGCATCATCGATTCGGACGGGATGTAGAACGGCTTGGCGATGAAGCTGTGGAAACCGAGGACCGCAAGCAGCACCCAGGCGATGCCCTTGATCTCGCGCCATAAGGCGTTTTCTTTGGGCACGGCTGGAGGTGGCGCGGCTGGCGCCTCCGCCGAGGCCGACGGCTCGACGATTTCGGCCGGGTTGCTGTCGCTCATGCACACTCCAGTTTACGCGCGTAGAGAATGACGAACGCCTGCGCCCACGGATGGTCGTCGGTCATCGTCAAATGAACCTCGATCGCGTGGCCCGGCGGGGCGAGCGCGTCAAGCCGCGCCTTGGCGCCGCCGGTCAGCGCCAGCGTCGGCGCGCCCGAGGGCAAGTTGACCACGCCGATGTCCTTCATGAATACGCCGCGCTTGAAGCCGGTGCCGACCGCCTTGGAGAAAGCTTCCTTGGCCGCGAAACGCTTGGCCAGCGTGCCGGCGCGGGTGAACGGGCGGCGCTCGGCCTTGGCGCGCTCGACCTGGGTGAACACGCGGTTGAGGAAGCGATCACCGAAGCGGGCAAGCGAGGCCTCGATCCGCTCGATGTTGCACAGGTCGGAGCCGATGCCGATGATCAACGCGCCGCGTCCATCAGGCTGCGCATCCGCGCGACGCTCGCCTCGAGCCCGGTGAAGATCGCCTCGCCGATCAGGAAATGCCCGATGTTGAGTTCGGCGAGTTGCGGGATGGCGGCGATCGGCGCGACATTGTCGAACGTCAGCCCGTGCCCGGCGTGGGTCTCGATGCCGTTCTTGGCGGCGAGCGCGATGGCGGCGGAGATGCGCTGCAACTCGGTCGCCCGCTCCTCGCCCGACGAATCGGCGAACCGCCCGGTGTGGAATTCGATCACCGGCGCAGCCAGGCGCAAGGCGGCGTCGATCTGCCGCTCGCTGGGTTCGATGAATAGGCTGACGCGAATCCCGGCGGCGGTCAGCTGTTCGACGAACGGGCGCAGCGCATCGAACTGGCCGGCGGCGTCGAGCCCGCCCTCGGTCGTCCGCTCCTCACGCTTTTCGGGGACGATGCACGCGGCGTGGGGGCGGTGGGCAAGCGCGATCGCCAGCATCTCGGGGGTCGCCGCCATCTCGACGTTGAGGGGCAACGCGATCCTCGCCATCAGCCGGTCGATGTCGGCGTCGGTAATGTGGCGCCGGTCTTCGCGCAGGTGCGCGGTGATCCCGTCGGCGCCGGCCTGTGCGGCGGCCTCGGCCGCGCGCAGCGGGTCTGGATGCGACCCTCCGCGCGCGTTGCGAATGGTCGCGACATGATCGATATTGACGCCGAGGCGGAGGCGGTTGGTCATGCCGCTGCCCTGCTCCCCGGCTTGGTCGCCGGGATCGCGGCGAGCCCGGGCGGCAGGTCGTTGGCGTCGTAGGTCGGGACGTCGAGGCGGATGAGCGGGGTATAAGGGACGCCAAGCTCGACCTTGCCGTTCGAGCGGTCGACGAGGCTGGCCGCGCCGATCACCATGCCGCCGGCCGCCTCGATCGCGGCGATCGCTTCGCGCGACGAAAGGCCGGTCGTCACCACGTCCTCGACCATCAGCACGCGGGCGCCGGGGGTGAGCGCGAAGCCGCGGCGCAGGTGGAACACGCCATCGGGCCGCTCGACGAACATCGCCGGCTTGCCCAGCGCGCGCCCCATCTCGTGGCCGATGATGACCCCGCCCATTGCCGGCGCGACGACCGCGTCGACCGCGTCGCGAATATCGGCGGGGAGCCTGGCAGCGAGCGCGCGGGCAAGCCGCTCGGCCCGGGCGCCGTCCATCAGGACCCGGGCGCATTGCAGGTAACGCGGGCTGTGAAGCCCCGAGGAAAGGATGAAATGGCCGTCGAGCAGCGCCTCGGCGGCGCGGAATTCGGCGATAATCTCGTCTTGCGTCATTTCGTCCGGTCGATCCTCGTTGCGCGGCGTCAATAAGCGAGGGCCCGGATCGCTTCAACCGCCTTGCCGGAAAGGGTTGCAAATCGCGCCGAACAGGCGCTTGAGGAACGCGAAGGCCGCGCCTAAAAGGCCGTCGATTCCACCGGCCCGCCTTCGTTCGGCGAGCCCTGCTTGCCGGAGTGATAATGAAGATTCTGGGGATTGCGATCGCGCTAGCCGCTGCTGGCCTGAGCCCGGCAGCAGCGCAAGCGCCCGCTGCGACCACGCCCGCTGCGACCACGACGGCAACAACGACGGCGGCAACGACCACGGCGGTCGATCCGCACGCCGGGCACACCATGCCGATGGCCACACCGGCAGCCGCGGCGATGCCCGCCGGCCCCGCGCTGGTCGCGCCGACCCCCGGCATCGGCCAGCCCGACGGGCGCATCGGCCTGCAGGACCAGGTTACCCCGATCGGTCAGGAAGCGGCGAACTTCCACGATCACTGGCTGCTCACCCTGTGCGTCGCGATCAGCCTGTTCGTGCTCGCGCTGCTCGCCTATTCGATGTACAAGTTCCGCCGCAGTGCGAACCCCGTCCCCTCGCGCAATTCGCACAACACGGTGCTTGAGGTGGTGTGGACGATCCTTCCCGTTCTCATCCTGGTGGCGATCGCGATCCCGTCGATCAAGCTGCTGCGCCACCAATATTCGCCGCCCAAGGCCGATGTGACGATCAAGGTCGTCGGCAATCAGTGGTACTGGGCCTACAGCTATCCGGATAATGGCGGATTCGAAATTGTTTCGAACCAGCTCAAGGAGGCCAAGGACGTGAAGCCCGGCGAGCGCTTCCGCACCGACACCGACGGCCCGCCGATGCTGGCGGTCGACGAGCGAATGGTCATCCCGGTTGGACGCACGGTCAAGTTTATCGTCACCGGCGCGGACGTGATCCACTCGTTCGCCGTTCCGGCCTTTTGGACCAAGATGGACGCGGTCCCGGGCCGCCTCAACGAAACCTGGGTCAAGGTCGACCGCCCCGGCGTCTATTTTGGCCAGTGCAGCGAATTGTGCGGCGCGCGCCACGGCTATATGCCGATCGCGGTCGAGGTCGTCAGCGATGCCGACTATGCCAAGTGGATTGCGTCGAAGGGCGGCACGATGCCCGGCGTCGGCAAGCCCGCGACCGGCCCCGATGCTACCGCGGTCTCGCCGCTGTCGCCGGGCGGCACCCCCCCTGCCGCCGCGCCACAGGTAGCTTCGGCGACCCCGGCCGTCGCGGTGATCGCGCTCGGCCAGGCAGGCAAATCAATCACCGCGCCCGGTCAGGGCACGATCACCAATAATCGCTAGGGCGTAGAGTCATGACCAGCACCACCGTTCCCACCATCGACGGGCACGCCCTGCCGCTCGAGGCGCACGACGCGCACGACGCGCATCACGATGCCGACCACAAGCCGGCGTTCTTCGCACGCTGGTTCATGTCGACCAATCACAAGGACATCGGCACGCTCTACCTGATCTTCGCGATCGTCGCGGGGGTCATCGGCGGCGCCATCTCTGGCATCATGCGCGCCGAACTGATGCACCCGGGGATCCAGATCCTCAACCAGGCCTGGCCGCTCGGCTCGGGCACCACCAATTTCGACGAGGCGCTCCACCACTGGAACGTGCTCATCACCGCCCACGGCCTGATCATGGTGTTCTTCATGGTCATGCCGGCGATGATCGGCGGCTTTGGCAACTGGTTCGTCCCGCTGATGATCGGCGCGCCCGACATGGC
>JBKJMA010000002.1:0-6921 GCA_046596505.1 Sphingomicrobium sp. | reverse complement strand
ACTAGATGGCCGCTCTCTCGCCGCCAAGGCGGGTCCGGTCGGGGCGTAGCGCAGCCTGGTAGCGCATCACACTGGGGGTGTGGGGGTCGCAGGTTCGAATCCTGTCGCCCCGACCATCATTCCGCAAGAAAGCGATCATCCGGGGGATGATTGCGGGCAAAGATACTGCAGCGAAGGCTCGCTCGCTGCGAGCAGCCAGCCGGCGGCGACCCCGATCAAGACGAACAGCGGCGCGGTCAGCGCCCGCGCCTGGATGAGGATGGCGAAGATGCGGCGAACGGCCAGGCACCTCTCGCAAGGAAGAGGATGCGGATTATGCGCCGGCTTGTAGCGCGCAAGGAACGGCCGCCGCGGCGGACAGCCGTCCCCGGGGTCCGCGCCCCGCTTGTCGCGGCCCTAGTGGGCGACGATGGCAATCGCCACTATGGGCAGCGCGCTGTGACCCGTGGTCGCAATCTCCGTGGCGCGCTGGATGGCGTTGCCGACTTGAGAGCGGGTCCCCGACCAGGCGTGCAGGCGGCATTCGACGAAGCCCAGTTCGTTCGACGGAAATCCGCCGTCGGTGCATACACCGTCGATCGCCGAGTCGAGCCGCGTGTGCAGCACGCGCTGCCCGTCGAGCGCGGCGAGATTGAGGTCGGCATAGCTGACGCGACGCTGCGGCAGGTCACTCCGCGGCGCAGTGACCACCACCGGATTATTCCTCGCTCCGGCAACTGTTGGGACGAGCGCAACGGCGCAGGCGGCGAATACAATCGTCGAAGCTGAAAAATAAGACATGTTTACCCTCCTGTTGGAAGCTCCTGAGCGTCACGGAGCAGGGGGCGTGTTACCTGTCATCCGACCGTTCGGAAGCGCCCTTTCGGTGGAGGATCGGATCGTTTCTGTAGTCGGCGCCGGTTGCGGCGAACGTCGGTTTCGAGCCGCCGAATCGCCCCGGATCGTCGTGAGCGTGGCCGCTACGTGCGATTTGGCGATCCGCTGGGTCGTTCCATCGAGCAATTGTGCGATCCACCGCCCGTCGCGGTGGGTTAATCGCTCGATCAAATCCTTCCGGACGATCGCCGAGCGGTGCAGGCGAATGAATTCCTCCGGATCGAGTCGCTCGCTCATCGAACCCATCGTGACGTGCAACAGCCAGCTCTGGTCGCCGGCGCGGATGCGAACATAGTCGCCTTCCGCGTACACCGCGTCGACTGTGGCGCTGTCGATCCGTCGCATTCCGTCGCGGCACGGTACCCAAAGGTCACGAGCCTCCCGGTTGCGGGCGCGGACGAAGCGGCGAACGACGAAATTCGCCTCGTAGCGCGACACGAACGGCGGCAGCGGCTCGACCAACTGTTTGAGATAGTCGTTGAATGCCTGAAGATCGGGCAGGTCGAATTCGACCATGAAGTCGAATGTCCCCGAAGCCTCGATCGAATGGCAAACGTCGGGGCATTCGATCAGTGCCGTCTGGTAGCTCTCGATGTCAGCCTGGGAAGCATGATGATCGAACGCGAAACAGAGGATGACGTGAAGCCGAGCAACCCGGATCGCGCGCACGCGAATCATGGAACCACCCTTTCCCCGATTGGGCTAACATTTATTAGTTTATTACACAATTGCGAAGTGGGTGACTTATTACCATTGAAAGCCGGTGGCGCTATGGCGCGCGCGCTGTAGAAACGGGCTTATGGTCCGACGACGCCGACGATACTCGCTTGTGAAGCGCGCGATGATCGTGCTGCTGTTGCTTCCGCTATTATACCTGCTGGCCGCTTTGCTCGGCTCGCTGATCCCGGTGAATTCCGTGTGGCGTGAGCCCGCGGGAGGCCAGACCGTTTATCTTATATCGAACGGCACCCACACTGACCTCATTCTTCCGGTTAAGGCGCAGGGTCTCGACTGGCGCCCCCTCCTCCCGCGCCGCGACTTCGCCGGTCCCGATCAGGGCGCCCGCTGGATCGCGTTCGGCATGGGCGAGCGGCGGGTTTACCTCGACACGCCGCGCTGGCGCGACATCAGGGCGCGCACGCTGTGGGCGGCAGCGGCCGGCGGCGAGCGGGTGATGCACGTCGAGTGGGTCGGCGATCCGCAGTGGCACGCGCGCGTAATTCGCCTGCGGCCCGAGGAGTATCGCCGCTTGTGGGCGGGCATCCGGGCCAGCTTCGCGCTCAGCCCCGACGGTCGGCCGCGGCGCATCGACCACCCCGGCTATGGCCCCGATGACACCTTCTACCGCGGGGTCGGTCGGGCGAGCCTGCTCAACACTTGCAACATCTGGGCGGCCGACCGGCTCCGCCTCGCCGGGGTCCGCACCAGCCTGTGGAGCCCCTTCGCGCAGGGCCTCGATTGGCGCTATCGACGGGCCAGCTAGCCCGCGCTTCCCTCGTGACGAATTCCGTGCCAGCCTGCGCCAAAGTAGGGGGAAATCAGGATGAATCTGGCCGCCGTGCAGACCGTGGCCACCCCGCGACAGGCGTTCGGCCATCCGCGCGGGCTGTGGGTGCTCGCCGGGACCGAACTGTGGGACCGCATCAGCTTCCACGGGATGCAGGCGATCCTGACCCTCTATCTCGTCAGCGAGCTGTTCCTGCCCGGTCACATCGACCGCGTCGCCGGCATCGGGCCGTTCCGCAGCGCAGTCGAGGCGCTCACCGGGCCGCTCTCGTTGCAGGCATTCGCGACGCAGACCTTCGGTATCTACACCGCGATGGTCTACGCGACACCGCTCATCGGCGGCGCGATCGGCGATCGCTGGCTCAGTCGCCGGGTCACCGTGTCGGCCGGGGCGTTGTTGATGACGATCGGACACTTCAGCCTGGCGTTCGACTGGTCGTTCCTGATCGGAATGGTCCTGATCTCGCTCGGTGCCGGCCTGCTCCGCGCCAATCTGATGCCGCAGGTCAAAGCGCTTTACCCGTCAGGCGACCGGCGGCAGGGCGATGCGTTCCAGTGGTATGGCATGGCGGTCAACCTCGGCGCTTTCCTCGCGCCACTGATCACCGGAGCGCTTGCCGCCTTTTACGGGTGGCACATCGGGTTTGGCTTCGCCGGTTTCGGCATGCTGATCGGACTGATCGTCTACCTCGTCGGGCAGCGCGAATTGGCGGAGGAACCGCGCGTGGTACGCGCAGCGCGCGGGCGCCTCACCGGCGACGAGCGGCGGCGGCTGGCGCTATTGTTCGCAGTCATGCCCCTGATCGTGTGTTTCTGGATCGCGCAAACCCAGATCTGGAACACCTACAACCTATGGGTGCGAGACCATATCGATCTTCAGGTCGTGGGTTTCCAGGTGCCGGTGCCATGGCTCCAGTCACTCGACGGGCTCGCGCCCTTCCTGTGCATGCCGCTGCTGCTCATCTTCTGGCGACGACAGGCGGCTCGTGGACGCGAGCCCGACCTGCTCGTCAAGCTTGGCATCGGCGCGATACTCTTCGGCGCATCCTTGTTGTTGCTGGTCTTCGCTTCGCACGCCCCCGGAAGTAGCGCGCGCGCGCCGCTGGCGATCCCGATCGCGTTTCACTTCCTCTCGAATATCGGCTGGATCTTCTTTTCGCCGGTTACGAACGCGTTGATCCAGACCCGCGCGCCAGCCGGCGCCCGCGGGCTGATGACCGGGGTCAATTACCTGTCGGTTGCGGTGGCCAGCCTGATCAGCGGGCGGCTCGGCGGGCTGTACGAGACGATCCCGGCGACGAGCTTCTGGCTGATCCATGCCGCGATCGTCGCCGGCGCCGGAGTAGTGTTCCTGCTCCTCGCGCGGCCGCTCGGGCGGGCGTTACCCGAGGCGAACGACGCGGCCGTTCACAGCACGTAGCGGCTTAGGTCGGTGTCGCGCGCGATACCGGCAAGCTGCTGGTCGACGAAGGCGGCGTCGACGCTGAGCGATTCGCCGGCGCGATCCTCGGCTTCGAAACTGATCTCCTCGAGCAGTTTCTCCATCACCGTCTGCAGCCGGCGGGCGCCGATATTCTCGAGCGCGCCGTTGACCTCGGCGGCAATCTTCGCGACCGCGGCGATGCCGTCCGCCGTGAAACTGACCGACACCTGCTCGGTGGCGAGCAGCGCGGCATATTGCTCGGTCAGGCTCGCCCGGGTCGACGACAGGATGCGGACGAAATCCTCCTCTGTCAGGGCCTTCAGTTCGACTCGGATCGGCAGGCGGCCCTGCAGTTCGGGGAGCAGGTCGGACGGCTTGGCGACATGGAACGCGCCCGACGCGATGAACAATATGTGGTCGGTCTTGATCGGCCCATATTTGGTCGCGACCGTTGTCCCCTCGATCAGCGGCAGCAGGTCGCGCTGGACGCCTTCGCGGCTGACCGAACCGCCGCGCACGTCCGACACCGCGATCTTGTCGATCTCGTCGAGGAAGACGATGCCATTGGCCTCGGCGTCGGCCAGCGCCGCGCGATTGAGGTCGTCGGGGTCGACCCGCTTGTCGGCCTCCTCCTCAAGCAGCTTGGCATAGGCGTCGGGTACCTTCAGCTTGCGCCGCTTCTGCTGTCCCTGGCCGAATGCCTTGCCCATCATTTCGCTCAGGTTGATCATCTGGGCGCCGGGCATTTCGAACGGCATCTGGGGCGCCTCGGTGACATCGATCTCGACCTCGCTGGAGGCCAGGCTGCCCTCGGCGAAGCGCTGGCGGAAGGAGGCGCGGGTGGCCTCCGACGACCCCTTGCCGGTCAGCGCATCGAGCAGCCGGTCCATCGCCGCCGTCTCGGCCGCCGCGCGAACCTTGCCCCGCCGCCGCTCCCGCTCGAGCCGCACCGCCTCCTCGACCAGATCGCGCGCGATCTGCTCGACGTCGCGACCGACATAGCCGACCTCGGTGAACTTGGTCGCCTCGACCTTGACGAATGGCGCATCGGCCAGCTTCGCCAGGCGGCGGCTGATCTCGGTCTTGCCGCAACCCGTCGGCCCGATCATCAGGATGTTCTTGGGGGTGACTTCGTCGCGCAACTCGGCGGGCAGCTTCTGCCGCCGCCAGCGATTGCGCAACGCGACCGCGACTGCCTTCTTGGCATCGGTCTGCCCGACGATATGCTCATCGAGCGCGGCGACGATCGCCTTGGGGGTAAGGTTGTCTTTCATGGGAGCCTTCGGAAAAATCAGATGGTCTCGACCGTCACCCGGTCGTTGGTGAAGACGCAGACTTCAGCCGCGACCTGCATCGCGCGGCGCGCGATCTTTTCGGCGTCGTCCTCGTAGTCGGTCAGTGCTTTGGCGGCGGACAGTGCGTAGTTGCCCCCAGAGCCGATCGCCGCGATCCCGCCCTCGGGCTCGAGCACGTCGCCGTTGCCGGTCAGCACCAGCAGCGTGTCCGCGTCGGCGACGATCATCAGCGCCTCAAGGTTGCGCAAGTACTTGTCGGTGCGCCAGTCCTTGGCCAGCTCGACCGCGGCGCGCATCAACTGGCCGCGATGCGCCTCGAGCTTCTTCTCGAGCCGCTCGAACAGCGTAAACGCATCGGCGGTCGCGCCCGCGAACCCCGCGATCACCTTGTCGTCCGCGCCCAGCCGCCGCACCTTACGCGCGTTGGGCTTCATGACGGTGTTGCCCATCGACACCTGGCCATCGCCCGCGATGACGGTCTTGCCGCCCTTCTTCACGCCGATGATGGTGGTGCCATGCCACTGGATCAGCCCGTGGCTTGCTCTGTTATCGTCCATGTCCGGGGATATATGCCTCCCCCGAGCAGGTTCAAGTTAGGGTCCGGACCCTAACTCCCGTTGGGACCGCTGCCGGGCGCGCCGCCGGTGTTGCCGCCGCCGACACCGGGTGCGCCCACGGTGCCGATGTTGCCGAACAGATCTTCGAAGAAGCTGCGCTCACGGCCAAGCGTCGGGGTCTTGTCCCCGTTGGGGCTAAGCCTTGCGACCTTTTCCATACCCGCCCGATCAATCCCGATGACGTTGCCCTTGGGATCGAAGCGAATGCGCAGCACCAGCTGGTCGCTGGTACGCGGGCGCGTGAACGCTGCCTGCTCGGTGTTGATCGAGACATAATACCAGGCCGGCTGGCCGAACTCGCTGATGAAAGTCGGTCGTCCAAGCGTCCGCTCGACCGACAACTGGTTGTCGACTCCCGGCTGGATGGCATCGACCAGAGGCTGATCGACGAGGTAGCCGCGGTGGTCCTTGATCGAGGTGCAGCCCGCCGCCAGCACCGCCAGCAGCGCTACGCCGGTTATGTTCCGAACCATTCGCCCAATCACCTGCATTCCCGTCAGCTCCATTCGACCGGTGGACAGCCGCGCTTGCCATCCTATATCGGCGCGAGCCTTAAGGCCCAATGCCGGTTACCGCAATGGCGCTTGGGGCTGCGCCTTTTAATCCGCGCTGAACAAAGGACCAAGCCTGCGTGTCATTCTTCTCCAGCCTGTTTCGCCCGCATCGCGATGACCGCGCGGCCTTAGTCCCGCTGTGGCATCGCATCGTCGGAATCGCGCGCGAGCCGAAATGGTATTCGCATGGCGGGATCGCCGACACGCTCGAAGGGCGATTCGATGCGGTCACGCTAGTGCTCAGCCTCGTGCTGCTGCGAATGGAGCGCGATCCCGCACTGATCCCGCCATCGGCGCGGCTGACCGAACTGTTCGTCGAGGATATGGACGGCCAGCTGCGTGATAGCGGAGTGGGCGATCTGGTTGTCGGCAAGAAGATCGGTCGGTTGATGAGCGTGCTGGGCGGACGGCTCGGGGCCTATCGCGAGGGGCTGGCGGTGCAGGGCACCGAGCTGGACGAGGCGGTCGGGCGCAATGTCAGCCTCAACCAAGGTGCCGATCCAGCCACCGTGGCGGCCGAGATGCGCGCCATCGCTCGCCAGCTTGAAAAGATGCCGCCCGCCGCGCTGCTGGCCGGGGAGATTGCCCGATGAACGAATTTTCACGGGAGATCGATTTGCGCCTGTTGGTGCTCGAACCGCTTCATCTGG
>JBKJMA010000235.1:0-4371 GCA_046596505.1 Sphingomicrobium sp. | reverse complement strand
CGGTGCAGATGATCGAGCCGCCGCCCTGTTCGGCCATGTGCGGGGCGGCATGCTTGATCGCGAGGAAGGGGCCGATCAGGTTGACGCGGAGGATTTCGGTCCAGTCGTCGGGCGTCTGCTCGAAAATCGACGCGAGCCCGCCCGAAATGCCGGCGTTGGCGAAGGCGATGTCCAAGCGGCCGTGGTCGGCGATCGCCTTGTCGACGAGCGCCTTGACCGAGGCGTCGTCGCCCGCATCGCATTCGACGTCAGCGTTTTTGAGATCCGCCCCGATGACGATCGCGCCTTCGCGGCGGAACAGCTCGACGGTGGCCTTGCCGATGCCCGAGCCCGCGCCGGTGACGATCGCGACTTTCCCCTGGAGGCGCATCAGAAGCCCGCCCCGAAGGTCGAACCGCCATCGACGACAATCCCTTGCCCGGTGACGAAGCTCGCCGCGTCGGAGGCGAGGAAGACTGCGATCCCGGCCAATTCCTCGGGTTCGCCGATCCGTCTCAGCGCGGCGCCGGTAGTGACGAGTTTCAGCGTTTCGGGGTTTTCCCACAGCGCCCTGGCGAAGTCGGTGCGAACGAGGCCGGGGGCGATAGCGTTGACGCGAACGCCTTTGGGGCCGAACTCGCTCGCCAGGTTGCGGACCAGCTGAAGGTCGGCGGCTTTCGAGATGTTGTAGGCGCCGATCTTGGTTGAACTGGTCAGCCCGCCGACCGACGAGATGATGATGATCGAGCCCTTGCCGCGGTCGAGCATTCCGGGCGAGGTCATCTGGATCAGCCAGTGATTGGCCAGCACATTATTATCGAAGATCTTGCGGAACTGCTCGTCGGTGATGGTGCCGAGCGGGCCGTAATGGGGGTTCGAGGCGGCGTTGCAGACGAGGATGTCGATGGGCCCAAGCTGGCGGACGGTCTCGTCGACCATTTCCTGGAGCGCCTGCTTGGACGAGAGGCTGGCGGCGACGGCAATTGCAGTACCCGCACCATGCTCGCCGTTGATCGCGGCGGCAACCTCGTCGCAGGCATCCTGATTACGCGACGAAATGACCACCTTGGCGCCATGGGCAGCGAGGCCCTCGGCGATCGCCCGGCCGATGCCGCGCGACGAGCCGGTAATGATAGCGACTCTGCCGGTGAGGTCGAACAGCGGTTTCACGGTTGGACCTCCTCGGGGTATTTGCCGAACTCGTTGCGGGCGATGGCGCGGTTGTGGACCTCGTCGGGACCGTCGGCGAAGCGCAGCGTGCGGATGCCGGCCCACGACGCGGCGAGCGGCGTGTCCTGGCTGACCCCTGCCCCGCCGTACGACTGGATGGCGTTGTCGATGATTTCGAGCGCCATCCGCGGGGCTTTCACCTTGATCATCGAGATCTCGTTGCGCGCGGCCTTGTTGCCGGCCTTGTCCATCAGGTCGGCGGCCTTGAGGCATAGCAGCCGCGAGCAGTCGATCTCGATGCGGGCTTCGGCGATGCGCTGTTCCCAGATGCTGTGCTCGGAAAGCTTCTTGCCGAACGCGACGCGCGACTGGAGACGGCGGACCATCAGTTCCAATGCCTCCTCCGCCGCACCGATAGTGCGCATGCAGTGGTGGATCCGGCCCGGGCCCAGGCGGCCTTGCGCGATCTCGAACCCCTTGCCCTCGCCCAGAAGCATGTTCGTGGCGGGGATGCGAACGTCCTTGAGCTCGATTTCCATGTGGCCGTGGGGAGCGTCGTCATAGCCGTAGACCGACAGGTAGCGCTCGACCTTGAGCCCGGGGGCGTCGAGCGGCACGAGGACCATCGACTGCTGGCGGTACGTTTTTTCTTCCGGCGCGGTCTTGCCCATCAGGATCGCGACCTTGCAGCGCGGATCGCCGGCGCCCGACGACCACCATTTGCGGCCGTTGATGACATAGTCGTTTCCATCGCGATCGATGCGGCACTGGATGTTGGTCGCGTCGGACGAGGCGACGCCGGGCTCGGTCATCAGGAACGCCGAACGAATTTCGCCGCGCATCAAGGGGGCGAGCCACTGATCCTTCTGGTCGCGCGTGCCGTAGCGGTGGAGCACTACCATATTGCCGGTGTCGGGGGCCGAGCAGTTGAACACTTCGGCCGACCAGATGATTCGCCCCATCTCCTCGGCGCACAGCGCATATTCGAGGTTGGTGAGCTGCTCGCCCTCGAACGCGAAGCTCTCGTCGACATGGGCGAGCGCGGGAGCGGGCGGCATGAACAGGTTCCACAGGCCGGCGTTGCGGGCCAGCGGCTTGAGGTCCTCGATCAGCTGGATCGGCTGCCAGCGGTCGCCCTCGGCAATCTGGTTTTTATAGTCCGCGACTCGGGGGCGGACATGCTCGTCGATGAAAGCGCGGACCCGGTCGCGGAAAAAAGACTGGCGTTCCGTAAGGTCAAAATCCACGGGTCATCCTCTTGCTTGCGTGACGCAAATCTCTCTTGCAAAGCGGCTAGGACGCAAGCGCAGCGGAGACAAGAGCATGAACGATCTCGACAGCTTCCGGACTGAAACGCGAGCTTGGCTCGACGCCAATTGCCCGCCCGAGATGCGGACGCCGATGCGGTCCGAAAAGGATGCCTGCTGGGGCGGGCGGAATTGGGAATTTCAGTCGCCGGCACAGGAAGCGTGGCTCCGCGCGATGGCAGGCAAGGGCTGGACCGTACCCGACTGGCCGGTTGCCTATGGCGGCGGCGGGCTGAGCGCGGTGCAATACAAGGTGCTGCGCGAGGAGATGGCGGCGATCGGCGCGCGCAATCCCTTGAGCAGCTTCGGCATTTCGATGCTCGGGCCGGCGCTGCTCAAATATGGCACCGAGGCACAGAAGACGCGCTTCCTGACCGAGATCGCGCGCGGCGAGATCCGCTGGTGTCAGGGCTATTCGGAGCCGGGCGCGGGGTCGGACCTGGCCGGGCTGCAGACCAAGGCCGAGGATGCCGGCGACCACTGGATCGTCAACGGGCAGAAGGTGTGGACGAGCTATGCCGATCAGGCCGACTGGATCTTCTGCCTGGTGCGGACCTCGACCGAGTCCAAGCATGGCGGGATCAGCTTCCTGCTGTTCGACATGGAAACGCCGGGCGTATCGACCAAGCCGATCCTGCTCATCAGCGGCAATTCGCCCTTCTGCGAGACCTTCTTCGACGACGTGAAGGTGCCCAAGGACCAGGTCGTCGGCGAGGTCAATCGCGGCTGGGACGTCGCCAAATACCTGCTCGGCCATGAGCGCGAGATGATTTCGGGGATGGGGCTGGGTGGAACAGGCGAGGCGCTGGGCATGACGGTCGGGCGGATCGACGACCCGATCCTGCGCGCCGAAATCGCCCAATTCGACGTCGACGCCCTGGCATTCGCGGCGATGAGCGAAAATTTTGTCGACCAGGTAAAGCACGGCGAGTCGCATCCGGCGATGCCGAGCATGATGAAATATGCCGGGACCGAGCTCAACAAGGCGCGCCACGAGCTGATCATGGCGGCGGGCGGGTCTGATGCGCTCGAATGGGACAGCGAGCGGTCGCACGGCGGCAAGCGGCCGCGCGAATGGCTGCGGACCAAGGCCAATTCGATCGAGGGCGGGACGAGCGAAGTCCAGCTCGGGATCGTCGCCAAACATATCCTGCAGCTGCCGGGAGCGTAACGATGCGACTGACCGACGACCAGAAGATGCTGCAGGATACGGCACGGACGTTCATTGCCGACGAGGGGAGCATCGCGAAGCAGCTGCGGCATTTGCGTGACACCGGTTGCACGGACGGGTTCGGGCACGGGCTGTGGAAGCAGTTCGCCGAGCTAGGGCTGACCGGGATCTGCATTCCCGAGAGCGCCGGCGGCATGGGCATGGGGGCGGCCGAGGCGGGGCTGGTGCTCGAGGAGATCGGGCGCAACCTGACCCCGTCGCCGTTCCTGACGACGGCCGTGGCGGCGGTGCGCGCGCTTGATGGCAGCGCGCAGGCGGAGCGCTGGTTCCCGGGGATCGTGGCGGGTGACACGGTCGCCGCGCTGGCGATCGACGAGGGCAAGCGGCACGATCCGAACGGCATCACGATGCGCGCCGAGAAAGCGGGCAACGGGTTTACGCTGAGCGGGGCCAAGCAGTTCGTGGTGCATGGCGCCAGCGCCGACCTGATCATCGTCGCGGCGCGGACCGGCGGATCGGCGGGCGAAGCCCAAGGGCTGACGCTGTTTGCGGTCGAGCGAGACGCCGCGGGGATGAACATCGAGAATGTCGTGTTGGCGGACTCGTCGCATGCGGCGCGGCTGATCTTCGACAAGGTCGCGGTCGATGGCGACGCGGTGATCGGCGACGTCGATGGTGGGGCAACGGTGCTCGGCCGTGCGCTTGGCGCCGGGCGGGCGGGTGCGGCGGCGGAACTGGTCGGGG
>JBKJMA010000233.1:0-4688 GCA_046596505.1 Sphingomicrobium sp. | reverse complement strand
GTGACCAAAGCCCGAGCGGCCCTTGCCGTCGCCGACCACGACCAATGCCGCAAAGCCGAAGCGCTTGCCGCCCTTGACCGTCTTCGAGACGCGATTGATGTGGACGAGCTTTTCGATCAGCTCTTCGCCGCCGTCATCGCCGCCACGGTTTCAGCCGCGCTTGTCGTCGCGCCGGCCACGGTTGCCGCCGCCACGATTGTCGCGACCGCCGCCGCCACCGGGACCGCCACGGCCACGGCCGCCACGCGGACCGCGCGCGTCGGGCGCAGGCGCAGCGGTTTCGGCCGGGGCCGGGGCCGAAGCCTCGACCGCGGGAGCGGCTGCGGGAGCTGCTGCAGGAGCGGCGTCGGCCGTCTGCGGGGTTTCGTTTTCGTCAGCCATTTAGAACTCCAATCCGCCTTCGCGAGCGGCGTCGGCGAGGGCCTTGACCCGGCCATGGAAAAGGAAGCCACCGCGGTCGAACACGACGCGGCTCACGCCCGCCTGCTTGGCGCGCTCGGCGAGGGTCTTGCCGACCGTGGCCGCGGCGTCCGAAGTCGCCCCGCCCTTGTCGCTGCGCAGATCCTTGTCGAGGCTCGACGCCGAGGCCAGCGTCTTGCCGGCGGCATCGTCGATGACCTGGGCGTAGATATGACGGCCCGAGCGATGGACGCTGAGCCGCGGCTTGCCACCGGCGCGGGCGCGGAGCGCCGAGCGGACCCGACGACGACGACGATCAAAGAGAGAGAGTTTCGCCATGGCCTACTTCTTCTTGCCTTCTTTGCGGAAAATGAATTCGCCGCGATATTTGATACCCTTGCCCTTGTAGGGCTCCGGCTTGCGCCAGCGGCGAATTTCAGCAGCAACCTGACCGACTTGCTGGCGGTCGATCCCGCTGATCTCGATCGTCGTCGCGTCGGGCGTCTTCACGTCGATGCCGTCGGGGATCGCATAATTGACGTCGTGGCTGTAGCCGAGCTGCAGCTTGAGCGTCTTGCCCTGGGCATTGGCGCGGTAGCCGACGCCAGTGATCTCGAGCACCTTGGTGAAGCCCTCGGTGACACCGGTGATCAGGTTCTGGACGAGCGTGCGCTGCATGCCCCACGCGGCGCGGTTGCGCTGCGCGTCGACCAGCGGGGTGACGCTGATCTTCTCCTCCTCGATTTGATAGGCGACGAGGTCGTCGAGCATCGCCATCGACAGGGTTCCCTTGGGGCCCTTGACGGTCAGTGTCCGCCCTTCGGTGGAGGCGCTCACGCCGCTCGGCATGGCTACAGGCTTCTTGCCAATACGGGACATTCTAGAACACCTCCGCGAGGACTTCGCCGCCGACGTTCTGGTCGCGCGCTTCGGCATCCGAAAGCACGCCACGCGGCGTCGAGACGATCGTCATGCCGAGCCCGTTGCGGATGCGCGGCAGTTCGGTTGCGCCCGAATAAACCCGGCGGCCTGGCTTCGACACGCGCGCCAGATGCTGGATCGCGGGCTGGCCCTCGAAATATTTGAGCTCGATGCGCAGGCCCTTCTGGCCCGCGACGGCTTCTTCGGAATAGCCGCGAATATAGCCTTCGCGCTGGAGCACATCCAGAACGTTGCTGCGCAGCTTGGACGCCGGCGTCAGGATGGAATCCTTGCGCGCCTGCTGTCCGTTGCGGATGCGGGTGAGCATGTCACCCAGGGGATCGGTCATCGGCATCTGCGGCCCTTACCAGCTCGACTTGGTGAGACCCGGGATTAGGCCCTTGTTGCCCATTTCCCGGAGCATGATCCGCGACAGGCGGAACTTGCGATAATAAGCGCGCGCCCGACCGGTCAGCTCGCAACGGTTGCGGATCCGGGTCGGATTCGCATTGCGCGGCAACTCGGCCATTTTCAAACGCGCCATCAGGCGATCGGTGTCGTCCGCCTTGGTATCATTCGCGACCGCCTTCAGCTTCGCGTATTTTGCCGCATATTGGAGAACGAGCTTCTTGCGACGCTCATTCTTGTTCACGGAACTCAGTTTCGCCATGACTTAAGTTCTCTTCCCTACAGCGCAGGTCCGCTTACGCGGCCTCCCGCTGCTCCTCTTGCGGGAACGGGAAATTGAACAGACGCAGCAGTTCGCGCGCCTCTTCGTCCGTCTTCGCGGTGGTGGTGATAATGACGTCCATGCCCCGAACCTTGTCGATCGAGTCATAGTTGATCTCGGGGAACACGATCTGCTCCTTGAGACCCATCGCGTAATTGCCGCGACCGTCGAACGACTTGGGGTTGAGCCCGCGGAAATCCCGGACGCGCGGCAGGGCGATGTTCACAAGACGGTCGAGGAACTCGTACATCCGCTCCCGGCGCAAGGTCACCTTGCAACCGATCGGCATGCCCTCACGCAGCTTGAACTGCGCGATCGAGGTCTTCGCCTTGGTGATCACCGGCTTCTGGCCCGCGATCTTCTCCATTTCGCCAGCGGCCTGCTCGACGCGCTTCTTGTCCTGGGTCGCCTCGCCGACGCCCATGTTGATCACGATCTTGTCGAGCCGCGGGACCTCGAGCTTGTTCTTGTAGCCGAACTTCTCGACCATCGCCTGCGCGATGCGCTCGTCATAATCCTTGCGGAGGCGGGGCACATAGGAGCCGTCGCCGGTCCCGGTCTTCGCGTTGTGGCCTTCAGCCATCGATCTTCTCCCCGGTCTTCGCGGCGACGCGGACCTTCTTGCCATCGTGGGTTTCGAAGCGGACGCGGCTCGGCTTGCCCTCGGCCGTCGCGATGGCGACCTTCGACACATGCATCGGCGCTTCACGGCGTTCGAGGCCACCCTGGGGGTCGGCCTGGCTCGCCTTCTTGTGACGCACGGCGATATTCACGCCAGACACGACAACCTTCATTTCCTTCGGAATCGAGCGGGTCACTTCACCCGTCTTGCCCTTGTCCTTGCCCGACAGGATTACGACCCTGTCGCCCTTGCGGATCTTAGCAGCCGACATCACAGCACCTCCGGAGCGAGGCTGATGATCTTCATATGCTTGCGGGCACGCAGCTCGCGAACGACCGGGCCGAAGATGCGCGTGCCGATCGGCTCCTCGTTCTTGTTCACCAGCACCGCGGCATTGGTGTCGAAGCGGATCACCGACCCGTCGGCGCGCCGGATGTCCTTAGCGGTGCGTACGATCACGGCGCGATGGACGTCGCCCTTCTTGACGCGACCGCGAGGCGCGGCTTCCTTGACCGAAACGACGATGATGTCACCGACGCCGGCGACGCGACGCTTCGACCCGCCGAGCACCTTGATGCACATGACGCGCTTGGCGCCCGAATTGTCGGCGACCTCGAGGTTGGACTGCATCTGGATCATGGCTGATGCCTTCCGTTAAGCGGCCGTGGCTTCGGCAGCTTTCGCTGCCTTGCCGCGGGCCTTGATGGTCTGGGTCGCATCGACGTCCGACGCGGTGTCGGTGACTAGAGTGCCCGCCGCGCCGACGCGCTCGATCACGGTCCAAGTCTTGAGCTTGGACACGGGAGCGCATTCCTCGATGCGGACCTGCTCACCCTCGGCATACGCATTGTCGGCGTCGTGAGCGTG
Organism: Sphingomicrobium sp.; assembly: GCA_046596505.1. Lineage (GTDB taxonomy): Bacteria > Pseudomonadota > Alphaproteobacteria > Sphingomonadales > Sphingomonadaceae > Sphingomicrobium. The sequence goes on along the minus strand of JBKJMA010000233.1, from coordinate 1,149 downwards.
GTACTTCTTCGAAAGACGGATGATCTTGCCGTACAACGGGTGCTTCACCCGCCGCTCGACGCGGACCACGACAGTCTTGTCACCCTTGTCGGAAACAATCGTTCCGGTGAGGACGCGCTTGGGCATCTGATAAACTCCTTACGCCTTGGACTCAGCGCTACTGCGCTGGGTCTGGAGCGTCTTGATACGGGCGATGGTGCGGCGAACTACGCGCACCCGGCTCGGCTTTTCGAGCTGGTTCGTCGCCGACTGGAAGCGCAGGTTGAACTGCTCACGCTTGAGTTCGCCGAGCTGCACCTGCAGCTGGTCGTCGCTCTTCACCTTGAGATCGTCGATCGCGGCCATGGCTTAGTCCTCCTCGACCAAAGATTCGCCCAGGCGGGCAACGACCTTGACCCGGATCGGCAGTTTCTCGGCGGCGCGTTCAAACGCCACCTTGGCAAGTGGGCCGGGCACACCGTCGAGCTCGAACAGGATGCGGCCGGGCTTGACCCGAGCGACCCAGAATTCGGGGCTGCCCTTGCCCGAGCCCATGCGGACTTCGGCGGGCTTCGACGACACCGGCAAATCCGGGAAGATGCGGATCCACAAGCGACCCTGACGGCGGATATGACGCGTGATCGCGCGGCGGGCCGCCTCGATCTGACGCGCGGTGATCCGGTCGGGCTCCATCGCCTTCAGCCCGAAGGAGCCGAAATTCAATTCGGTCCCACCCTTGGCATTGCCGTGGATGCGGCCCTTGAAGGCCTTGCGGAATTTGGTGCGCTTTGGCTGCAACATTTCAAATGATCCTTACCGACGCCAATTAACGACGGTCGTCGCGGGCCGGGCGAACACCCGAAGTCTGCGCGTCCATCATCAGGCGGTCCTGCGCCATCGGGTCATGACCGAGGATCTCGCCCTTGAAGACCCACACCTTGACGCCGCAGACACCGTAAGCGGTGTGAGCCTGCGCCTCGGCGAAATCGACGTTGCCGCGCAGCGTGTGCAGCGGAACGCGGCCTTCGCGGTACCATTCCGAACGCGCGATCCCGGCGCCGCCGAGACGGCCGCCGCAATTGATCCGGATGCCCTCGGCGCCGAGCCGCATGGCCGACTGCACCGCGCGCTTCATCGCGCGGCGGAAAGCAATACGACGCTCGAGCTGGT
>JBKJMA010000145.1:0-3539 GCA_046596505.1 Sphingomicrobium sp. | reverse complement strand
GTCATGGCGGGGGGCGAATCGATCGGCACCGCATCAAACCCCGGCGCGCGCGCGCTGCTCTTCGCCATTATCGGCGCCATCCTTGGCGGGATGCTGCTCAACCTGATGCCGTGCGTGTTCCCGATCCTCGCGATCAAGGCGCTCCATCTCGCGCGCTCGGGTGGTGACGAGCGGCAGGCACGGCGCGAAGCACTGGGGTATGCCGCCGGCGCGATCCTCGGCACCGGCGCGCTCGGGGGATTGCTGCTGGCGATTCGCGCGGGGGGAAGCGCGGCGGGCTGGGCGTTCCAGTTGCAGGATCCGCGCACGACGCTGCTGCTGATGCTGCTCGCCGCCGCGATCACGCTCAACCTGCTCGGCCAGTTGCGCCTGCCGGTGATCGGCGGCGAGACCAATCCGAGCGGGAGCATCGCCACCGGCGCGCTCGCCGCGTTCGTCGCGACGCCCTGCGCCGGGCCGTTCCTCGGCGCCGCGCTCGGCACCGCTCTATTGCTGCCCGCACTCGGCTCGGTGGCGGTATTCGCGGTGCTCGGGCTCGGGCTTGCGCTGCCGTTCGTGGCGGTCGCTTTCATCCCCGCGCTGCGCACGCGGCTGCCCAGGCCTGGCATGTGGATGGTCAGGTTCCAGCGCTTCCTTGCGATCCCGATGGCGGCAACGGCAGTCGGTTGCCTGTGGCTGTTGTGGCGCCAGGCGGGGACGCAGGGGCTGCTCGTCGGGCTTGTGGCGGTCGGCCTGCTGACGCTGCTGCTGGTTGTTTTCGGCAAGCGCCAGGGCTTTGGCTGGCTGGCGCTGACTGGCGCTGCGGCGATTGCGCTGGCGGGAGCATTGCTCGTGCCGCCGCGCACCCTGTCAGCGGCGCAGCCACCGCTGGGCTCGGCGGCGTGGAGCGAAGCTGCGGTCGCGTCGGCCAGCGCGAGCCATCCCGCCTTCGTTTATTTCACCGCCGACTGGTGCCTGACGTGCAAGGCCAACGAGGTCGCGGCGATCGACCGCGACGAGGTTCGTGCCGCCTTCCGCAAGGCCGGGGTACGGGTCTTTTCGGGCGACTGGACCGCCGGCGACCCGGCGATCACCCGCTTCCTCGACAAGCAGGGCCGCGCCGGGGTGCCGCTCTACTTGTGGTACGAACCGGGCAAGGCGCCCGAGGAACTGCCGCAGATCCTGACGCAGGGCATGCTCATCGAGCGGGCGCAGCGGGCGCGCTAGCCGCTGATGGTCAGCGCCAGCTGGCGTGAATCAGCGGCTCAAAGAAGCCGAGCGTTCGTAAACTTTGCGGCCCGCTATCCACGTCTCAAGCACCTTCGTTGCCGCGATGCCGGCCGGGGTCGAAGCCGCGATGTCGTGGTCGACGAGAATGAAGTCGGCCCAATGCCCGGAGTCGAGCGACCCCAACCGGTCCTCGGCCATTCCCGCATAGGCCGCCTCGCGGGTGAAGCCGGCCAGCGCCTGCGCCAGGGTGACCCGCTCCTCCGGCCGCCAGCCACCCGGCGGCTGGCCCTGCGGATCCTGCCGGCTGACGGCGGCGGCGATTCCCGGGAACGGATTGGGCGATTCGACCGGGAAGTCCGATCCGAACGCCAAGTGCGCGCCGGTCGCGGCGATCGAGCGCCAGGCGTAGGCACCGGCCAGACGCCGTGGCCCGAGCCGCGCTTCGGCCATCGTCCGGTCGCTGGTCTGGTGAGTCGGCTGCATCGAGGCGATGATCCCGGCCTTCGCCAGCCGCCCGATGTCGGCCGGGTCGAGAATTTGAGCATGCTCGATCCGCCAACGGCGGTCGGTGCCGTAGGTCTGGCTCAGTTCTTCATACGCACCGATGACCTGCGCATTGGCGGCATCGCCGATGGCGTGCACCGCGATCTGGAAATGATCCATCGCGGCGCGGCTGGCGAGGTTCTTCAATTTGGCATCGTCTAGGAACTGGAGTCCGCGCGAGCCCGGCGAATCGCTGTACGGCGCCTTCAGCCACGCCCCGCGCGAGCCGAGCGCACCATCGGCGTAGAGCTTGACCCCGGCCATGCGCAGGCGGTCGCCATAGAGCCACGGCGTCGGTTTCGACCCGGCGATACTGAGCAGCGCGTCGATCCCCGCACCGTAGCTCATCACCCGCACGTGCAGCCGGCCACCGTCGCCCGCACGACGCAGCGTGTTCCAGTCGGCCTCGTTGGTGCCCATGTCGGCGACGGCGGTCAGGCCGTAGCCGAGCAGCAGGCGCTGGGCATTGGCCAGCCCCTGGTCGCGCTGGCTGGGCAGCGCGGCGGGGATCTTCGCCTCGACCAGGTCGCGCGCCGCGTCGACGAACAGGCCGTCGATGATCTGGCCACCGGAGGGCGCCTTGGTCGCGGACGTGACCCCCGCTTCGCGCAGCGCGGCGCTATTGCCGACCGCGGCATGGCCGTCGACCCGCACGAGCCAGACGGGACGGTCCTTCACGATCGCGTCGAGGTCGGCGCTGGTCGGGAAGCGCTTGTCGGACCAATCCTCCTGATTCCAGCGATTGCCGACGATCCAGCGCGGCGCAGCATTGGTCGCCGCGAAGGCCGCCAGCCGTTGCTGCAGCTCGGCGATCGAGTGAGTGCCAGTCAGGTCGAGCTGGAGCGTGCCAAGCCCATATTCGCCGACATGGCCATGCGCGTCGATCAGCCCGGGGAGCAGAGCGCGGCCCTGGCCGTCGACGCGGAAGTCGACCCGTTTGGGCCGCGCATCGCCAAGGCCAAGCAGCTGAACGACCTTGCCATCGCTGCCGACGACCAGCCCGGTGAAATGCTGCAGCTGTCCCGCGCGGTCGACCTGCAGCCCGTTGACGTTGTCGATCAGCGTGTCGGCCAGCGCGCTGGTCGAGAGAAGCGATAGGGCGACGGCGAGGTGTGAGGCTTTCATGGCCGTTGGTGGTAGCATTGTTTGACGCGCGGGGAAGAGCTACCCCGCTCCGCCATGACCATCGCATCCGCGCCGACCATCGACGACATCCGCGCCGCCGCGCGCCGCATCGAAGGCGCGGTGGTGCGCACCCCGACCCTGCTCAGCCGCAGCTTGTCCGACATGATCGGCGCCGAGGTCTGGCTCAAGTTCGAAAATCTGCAGTTCACTGCCGCTTACAAGGAACGCGGCGCGCTCAACAAATTGCTCCAGCTAAGCCCCGACCATCGCGCGAAAGGCGTGGTCACCGCATCGGCCGGTAATCATGCCCAGGCGCTGGCCTATCATGGTCACCGCCTCGGCATCCCCGTCACGATCGTCATGCCCGAGGCCACTCCGATGATGAAGGTCACCCAGACCGAAGGGCATGGCGCGACCGTCATCCTTCACGGTGCGATGTTCGACGACGCCTATGCCTATGCCTGCGAGCTCGAGGTCGAACGCGACCTCGTGTTCGTCCACGCGTTCGACGATCCCGCGGTGATCGCCGGGCAGGGCACGATCGCGCTCGAGATGCTCGCCGCCGCCGATCGGCACCACGAGCAGGTCGAGATCGGGCGCATCAGCGAGCATCTCGAGCGCGATCGTGCCCTGCCCGGCGATCACTGCGGGATCGTCGAACG
>JBKJMA010000204.1:0-3367 GCA_046596505.1 Sphingomicrobium sp. | reverse complement strand
CGAGCATCTCTCGCTTTACGAACTCACCATCGAGCCTGGCACGCGCTTCGCCTCGATGGTCGCGCGGCGCGAGTTCACCCCGCTCGACCTCGACACCGCCGCCACCCTGTTCGAATTGACGCAGGAGCGCGCCGCCGCCGCCGGGCTGCCCGCTTATGAAATCTCCAACCACGCCCGCCCCGGGGCGGAGAGCCGCCACAACCTCACCTACTGGCGCTACGGCGATTATGCCGGGGTCGGGCCCGGCGCGCATGGCCGCCGCCTCGGCCAGCGCACTGTTCGCCACCGCAAACCCGAGAATTTCCTCGCCGGCATGGCGCGCAACGGTCACGGGCTGGTCGAAGAGGAAATGCTGACCCCGGTAGAGGCGGCACGCGAAGCGCTGGTGATGGGGTTGCGGCTGGCCGAGGGGATCGACCCGCAGGCGCTGGCGGCCCGGGTCGGTGTCGACCGGCTCGTCGATGATGCCGTGGTCGACCGACTGGCCGCTCACGGCCTGCTCGAACGAACCGGACCGCGCCTCGCGACAACCCCCGCCGGGCGCCTGCTGCTCGATTCGATCCTCGCCGAGATCGCCGCCTAGGTCGAGTCTGGTCGAGAAGGGTCGCCAAAAAATAGACTATTTCGTAGCAGTAATACTGCCCTTGTCGCGGTAGCGGTCGATCCAGTCGGCGAGATAGTCGCCGACCTGCCCGTCGGCGTCGGGCTCAGCCTTCTTGCGCGTCCAGCCGGCCTTTACGTCATAGGCGATGACTTCCGACCGGAAACTCGTAATTTCCCCGGCGCAGCTTTGCTTGGCGAAATCGGCGAATCCGTCGGGCGAGATCTTGGCCGCGTCGGCCTTCTCGATCGACCCCTTGAAACACGCCGTCATGTGCGCCCGCGCGCTATTGTCGGTCGGATTGCCACCGGCCAGCGCAAGCGCGATCATCAGTGCGAACATCCTGCCTCTCCCCGCATCTGTTGCAACCGGCAGAATGACTCTTTTTTGACAGGGGCGATAGGGGCTTAGTCGCCGAAGCTTTTCGCAGCAGGTGACACCGTCGTCGTGCCGGCGGCGGTCACCTGACGGACCTCGAGCGCGCGGATCGCGACGCCGCGCTTGTCGAAGCGGAAAATCCCGTCGACGCCGGCAAATCCGTCGCGATCGCGGAGTGATCCGGCGGGGAAGCGCGCACCGATCGGCCAGCTCCGGCTACTGCGCACCGCCAGCAAAACAGCGTCATAACCAAGGCTGGCGATCCGGCTTGGCGCCGTGCCGTAGCGCGCACGATAGCGGGTAACCAACTGGTTGAACCGCGCGTCGGGCGCCGCTGCATACCACGCGCCGCGCAATGCCGGAGTCGCACCGAGCGTGCGGTCACGGGCCCACAGCTCGGTGCCGAGCAGCCGCGGCCCAACCTTCAGCGCTGGCGCGGCGACCGCGGCGATGCGTCCGGCATCGGCGATCAGCACCGCGTCGGCCCCGCCCTTGGCGTTGAGCGAGGCGGCGGCGGCTCGGACCGCGCCAGCGGTGCGGTTGAAGGTCTCGATCGCGACCAGACGCCCGCCAGTGTCGCGCACAGTCTCCAGCATGGCTTGCGCGGCGCGCTGTCCGTAGATGCCAGTGGGCACGAGCGCGGCGAAGCGAGTCGCTCCCTTTTGCTTGGCCAGTTCGACGACCCGCTCGATCGACTGGTTCGGCGTGAAGCCGAGAATGTAGACGCCGTTCCCGGCCACCCCTTCGTCGTTCGAGAAGGCGATCAGCGGGACGTTGGCGCGGCGCGCGGCGGGCGCGGCGGCACGAACTTCATCGGCCAGCAACGGACCGAGGATCAGGCCATTGCCCTCGGCGACCGCCTTGTTCGCCGCCGCTTCGGCCCCGCCCGCACCGGCGCTGTTATAAATCGTCAGGCGCAGCGTCCGGTCGCCGCTGTCCAACAGCGCGAGGTTGGCGGCGTTGGCGATCGACTGGCCGACCGCCGCGTCGGCGCCGGCCAGCGGGACGATCACCGCGACGCGGTTGCGCTGCTCGCTAAGAACGATTCCGTTGGGATTCGGTGGCTCGACCGGGCCGACGATCGGACCGCGCCCACCACCGGTCTGGCAGGCGGAGAGCGCAAGCGTCAGGCCGGACAGGGCAGCGGCAATCAGGAACGTGCGACGCGCTTGCGGCGGGTAGGCAACTGGTGTCATGACTTGGCCTTCACGATGAACGACGATCCCCTTGCCCCAGGCCTCTATATCGTGGCCACGCCAATCGGCAACTTGGGTGATTTGTCCGCCCGGGCGATCGCGACGCTGCGCGGGGCGGGGCGGATCCTCGCCGAGGACAAGAGAGTAAGCGCGAAGCTGCTCGCCCACGCCGGGGCGACCGCGCCGATGACCGCCTATCACGACCATAGCGACGAGGGCTTGCGCGATCGCATCCTCGCCGAGCTTGGCACGAAGGCGATCGCGCTGATCAGCGACGCCGGGACGCCGCTGATTTCCGACCCCGGCTACAAGCTAGTCCGCGCCGCGCGCGCCGCCGGGCACGCGGTCCATACCGTCCCCGGCCCGTGCGCGGCGGTGGCGGCGCTGACCCTCGCCGGGCTGCCGACCGACCGCTTCCTGTTCCTCGGCTTCCTCCCCGCAAAGGCCAAGGCCCGCGCCGACACGATCGCCGAAGTCGCCGCGGTGCGGGCAAGCCTCGTCCTCTACGAAAGCGGCCCGCGTCTGGGCGAAAGTCTCGCCGCCTTGGCAAAGGGGCTGGGGACACGCGACGCGGCGGTGGCGCGCGAGATCAGCAAGCTTCACGAGGAGACCGTCACCGGCACGCTGGCCGAGCTCGCCGCGCGCTATGCCGACGCCCCGCCACGTGGCGAGATCGTTATCGTCGTCGGCCCGCCAGCGGAGCGCGCCGAGGCGAGCGACGATGACCTCGACCGCGCGCTCGACGAAGCACTCGCCCGCCTGTCGCCCTCGCGCGCTGCCGCGGAAGTCGCCGCCGCGCTCGGCATCCCGCGTAAGCGTGCCTACGCCCGGGCGCTGGAGCGCGCCGCCGGATAACTTGCCCGCAAGCCCGCCCTCGCCTAGGCGCGCAACCATGTCCTTGCGCGTCGCCGTCCAGATGGATCCACTCGAATCGATCGGTATCGCCGGTGATTCGAGCTTTGCCCTGATGCTCTCGGCGCAAGGACGCGGGCACCGGCTGTTCCACTATCTCGCCGAGGATCTGGGCTATGAGGACGGCCGCGTTCGCGCGAACGCGCGACCGGTAAAGGTTCGGCAGGTCGAGGGAGATCACTTCGCCGCCGGCGATCCGGTCACGCTCGACCTCGCCGACGACGTCGACGTCATCCTGATGCGCCAGGACCCGCCGTTCGACATCGGCTATATCACGGCG
>JBKJMA010000200.1:0-2929 GCA_046596505.1 Sphingomicrobium sp. | reverse complement strand
GGGATCGGAACCCAAGTTGAAGCGGCCTACACGCTGGGCGACGCGCATACGCTCCGCGCAGGTCTGATCGCGTCGGCCGATCGCCAACGACGCGACGAGCGTTTCGCCAGCGCCGTCACCAATGCCCAGAGCCGCGCGACCGATCGGCGGCTGTCGGACAGCTTATTCATCGAGGAAGAGTGGAAGATAACTCCGCAACTGACCGCCAATCTCGGCTTGCGCGCCGACCGCGTCTCGGGCCTCGACCACCCCACTCACCTCGGACCGCGCGCAAGCCTGAGCTGGGTCGCGGCCAAAGGGTTCACCCTTCACGGCGGTTATGCGCGCTACTTCATCGCGCCGCCGCTCGGCGAGGCACGGGTCGGCGAGCGCGACGATTATTTCGACCTCGGCGCCGAGCGGAAGATCGGGGACCTAACTGTCGGCATCGATGCCTATTCGCGAACCGCGCGCAACCAGTTCGCCGAGCGGAACTGGCCGTTCGGGCCAATCGGGGACACGTTCGCCTACCGCCGCGCGCGGAGCGAGGGGGTCGAGTTGCTGACCACCTATGCCGACGGCCCTGTCACCGCTTGGGCCAACCTCGCCCTTGCGCGGTCGCGCGGTCGCGGCATTTCAGTCGGTCGGGGGCTGTTCAGCCCGGCTCAGCTCATCGTCACCGATCATCAATCGGTGCGGACCGAACTCGATCAGGTAATCACCGCCTCGGCGGGCGTCTCACGGCGGTTCGGCCCGCTGCTGCTCTCGGCCGACCTGCTCTACGGCAGCGGAACGCCTCGCACTGCTCTTGGCGGCGCGATTGATGCCGCCCGTCTGCCTGACCATGCTACCCTCGACTTGGCGGCGGTCTATCGTCTCAAGCTGATCGACGGTCGGCCCACCGACCTTCGCTTCGACATTACCAATGTCGGTGATCGGCATTACGTGTTGAACGATGGCACCAGCTTGGCCGGAGGCGCGCCGCGGTGGGCGGTCGGACGCGGCCTATTCGTCGGGATCGAGCAGGGATTCTAAAGCACGCGATGCAGGAAAAACGGATACACGAACTGTTCGAGGTCAGCGTTCTCTTAAAGGGCGCACATGCAATCGTCGAATGCATCGGCGGCATCGTCTTGGCCATTACCAGCACGGCGGCAATTACGGGCTGGGTCGACTGGTTGACTCAGGGCGAGCTTCACGAAGATCGCGCCGATTTCGTGGCGTTGCGGGGCTGCTGATGCGCAAGCTAGTCGCCTATCCAGCTTCACTCGTCCGCCACTTGCCGGTCGAGTGAACACATCGCGACGGGTGGGCACAGTCTATGTCCGTTATTGGGTCGTTAGCCGACCGTCCGCTTATAGCTTCAACAAAGGAAAGCCCGGCCATCGCTGACCGGGCTTCCTGAGGCGAATCCTATAAGTGACGACTACATGTGCTGCGCAGCGACGTGAGATTTGTGCTTGTAGTAATAATGCCCGGCCGCGCATCCAGCCATCGCTCCCATGATGGCATGATGGCGAGCGTAGTGGCCAGCGACAGCGCCTGCAGCGGCTCCGCGAAGGCAGCCCTTCGCCACGGCTGGAGCTGGGGCCATGGCAATTGACGTTAGGGCTAATGCCGCGAGGATCTTCTTGTACATACTATTCTCCAAATTAAGCTGACTTTCGAGGCCGTTTTGTCTGCGGCCCTACGGCGTTTTGACTTTTACGGTGGGCACCTTGACCGTCTCGTTCTTCGAGCCGACCTCAACCTTTGGGCCCTGAACATTATACTCGGGAAGCTGTCCGCCCGTCGCACTGACGTTGACATCTGGGAGCTTGCCCTCTTGCGTCTTGTTCACCTTGCAGCCCGCGACCAATACGCAAACCGCAACCATGGAGAGAGCCTTAGCCATACTGTTCATTGGTAATTCCTCCGGCGTTTCCGGCGACGAGACGGTCGCCGACGTTGAGATGCGAAGTCTTGAGTGAACGGCAATACCACTCGCAGGCCAGATACCCAGTCAAAGAAATACCCGGTCCAGCCGAAGCGGAACCGGGCTTAGTTTCTCCTAGAGCGGGGATGCTCAGTAGGAATGGGGATATAACGCACCGAGCGATTGATCGATCCCATAGACTGGGTGCATTCTCCCCTCTTCGACCTCGCCGATCTCCTCCGCACCGTGATCCTCGTCGTCCTCCTCACGCTCGTCGTCGCCGTCGATCTGGTCGAGCCGCTCGATCATGCGGGTGACCAAGCGCGATAGAACCGGCCTTGGCAAGCTGGGCAGGATCGCGAGTGCGGCATCGAGGGGGAGCGCCGAAGCGCCCTCACTGATTTGCGTTGCCACGATCACGCTATCCCAGCGGCGAGGCGGCGAAGGTCGGCCAGAACCGGGCCGAGGTCCTCGATCTCGCGGCCATGCTCGATCGCCAGTTCGATCTTCTGGATCACTTCGGGCAATCCCGGCGCCGACGTGTTCAAGAGTGCGTTGAGCCCGTTCCACGAAGCATCGCAGGCCTGCCCCAGCTTTGCCTCGGATTGGTCCTGCCCGGTTTTGACCCGGCACTCCGCATCAAGTCGCTCGAACTCGGCGCGATCGGCTGTGAGGCGGGCGTGATATGTCTCAACCGTGTCGCCAATCCTAAACTCCCCGCCAAGGGGCTGATCCGGGCGCTCGGCGAAATAGCGCTCCTCTACGGCAGAGTGGGATGTGCAAGTCGCCTCATGCTCGGCATGGCAATGCTTGAAAGTTGATAGCGCTTTGTCCCATTCCAAGCGACTGTGCCCGCTCGATGCCTTGGCGATTGCTGCGGCGGGGAGCGTGATAGCGGCACTGGCGAGCGCCATGCCGGTCAGGGCTTCGCGGCGGTTCATCGTGCCACCTCCGCGCTCGGGGCGCTGATGAGGGCGGCAATGATCGGGGTGGTGCCAATGAGCGCGGCGGCGAAGAGCGCAAGTAGCGCGCTGG
>JBKJMA010000105.1:0-7436 GCA_046596505.1 Sphingomicrobium sp. | reverse complement strand
GGGGGCGGTGGGGAAGTGTCGCTCAACCGGAACAGTTTAAGCGCCTCGTCGGGGCGCGGGATCGAGTGGACGCCAAGGCCGGTGACGATCGCGTAGCCGATGGCGAGGTTGATCGCGGTGGCGAGCAGGGCCGAGCGCCAGCGGTCGTTGGGGTCGGTCAGGCTACGGCGCATGCCGCCCCAATGAAGGAGCAGCCTTGCTGGTTCCGGTTTGCTCAGGCGGGACGGAAAGCGAGCGCGAGTCCGTCCATACAATAGCGCAGGCCGGTCGGCTTGGGACCATCGTCGAATACGTGGCCGAGGTGCCCGCCACAGCGACGACAGTGAATCTCGTGGCGGACGAAGCCAAGGGTGGAGTCGCGGCTTTCGGCGACCGCGCGCGGGAGCGGTTGCCAGAAGCTTGGCCAGCCGGTGCCACTGTCGAACTTGGTCGTCGATGAATAGAGCGGAAGGGCACAGCCGGCACAGACGAAGGTGCCGCGACGGTGCTCCTTGAGCAGGGGGCTGCTGTAGGGGGGCTCGGTGCCGCCTTCGCGCAGGATGTTATAGCGCGCGGGCCCAAGCTGGCGGCGCCATTCGGCTGCGGTCTTGCGGACCTCGAACGGACCGGCGGCGGCAATGGCGGGCGACTGGCTGCATCCGGCGAACAGCAGCGCGCCCGTGACGACGGCGCCCCGGGTGATCAGGTTGCGGCGGGTAAGGTTGGTCATCGTGCTGCTCCAATTACCCAAACTATACGTCCGGGGAGCTGAACCGGACGCAACATTCAAGCGGCTATGTCGTCGAACTGGAGACGAGCGAGGCGAGCGTAGAGGCCGTTGTCGGCGCTGAGCGCGGCATGGGTGCCTTGCTCGACGATGCGCCCGGCGTCCATCACGACGATGCGGTCGGCGGCGCGGACGGTGGCGAGGCGGTGGGCAATGACGATCGTCGTGCGATGCTCCATCAGCCGGTCGAGCGCGTCCTGGACGAGGCGTTCGGACTCGGCGTCGAGCGCCGAGGTGGCCTCGTCGAGGAGCAACAGCGGGGCGTCGCGAAGGAGGGCGCGGGCGATGGCGATGCGCTGCCGCTGGCCGCCCGACAGCCGCGCGCCGGCTTCGCCCATGAAGGTGTCGAGGCCTTCGGGAAGCGCGCGCAGGAAGCTTTCGGCGTTGGCGTCGCGCGCGGCCTGCCACAACTGGTCGTCGGTCGCGTCCCAATGGCCGTAGCGCAAATTGTCGCGAGCCGAGGCGGCGAACAGCACGGTCTCCTGCGGGACCATCGCGATGCGGGTGCGGACGTCGGCGGGGTCGGCGTCGGTGAGATCGATTCCGTCAAGGGTGACGCGGCCTTCCTGGGGGTCGTAGAAGCGCTGGGCGAGCTGGAACAGGGTCGTCTTGCCAGCGCCCGAGGGGCCGACCACCGCAAGCCGCTCATTGGGTGCGACGGACAGGGTAAAGCCGTCGAGCGCGGAAACTTCGGGGCGGGTCGGGTAGCGGAAGGTGACGTTGTCGAACGCCAGCGCGCCGCGCGCCGGGGCGGGGAAGGGCTTGGGTTGCGCCGGGGCGCGGATCGCGGGTTCGGCGGAGAGCAGTTCGTAGAGGCGTTCGGAAGCTCCCGCCGCGCGGAGCAGGTCGCCGTAGGTCTCGCTCAATGCGCCGAACGCGCCGGCGAGAAGACCGCCGTAAAGAACGAAGGCAGCGATCGTGCCACCGGTCATGCGGCCCGCGGCGACGTCGACCGCGCCTTGCCAGATGACCAGCGTGATCGCGCTGAACATCAGGAAGATGACGATCGCGGTCATGATTGCGCGCAGGAACATGCGCTTTTTGGCGGTGGCAAAGACGCTTTCGACCGAGGCGGAGAAGCGTCCGGTCTCACGCCCTTCCTGGCCGAACGCCTGGACGATCTTCATCGCCGAAAGGACTTCGCTGGTGACCGCGCCGACGTCGGCAATGCGATCCTGGCTCTTGATCGAAATGGCGCGGACGCGGCGGCCAAGAAACACGATCGGGCCGACGATCAGCGGGATGCCGAGTAGCATCATTCCCGCGAGCTTGGCCGAAAGGACGAACAGGATGACGAGGCAGGCGATCCCCATCACGAGGTTTCTGAGCGCGACCGACACGGTCGTGCCGACAACCTGTTCTATAATGGTGGTGTCGACGGTCAGCCGCGAGGTGATCTCGGCTGGGCGGTTTTCCTCGAAGAAGCCGGGCGACAGGCGAAGGAGGTTGCGGTGCACGGCGAGGCGGATGTCGGCGACGGTGCGCTCCCCGAGCCACGAGACGAAGTAGAAGCGGGTCGCGGTGGCGAGCGCCATCACGCCGACGAGGAAAAGGAGATATTCGAACCAGCGGGCGATACCGGCGGTGCCGCCCGCGCCCAAGCCACCCGCGCCGAAGCCCTTGTCGATGATCAGCTTGAATGCCCACGGCACGCCCGAGGTCGCGCCGGCGGCGACGAGCAGCGCCAGCGCGGCACCGACGATCCGCGCCGGGTAATTGCTGGCGAAGCGCCAGATCATGCCGAGGCTGGAAAGGTTGCGGCCGCGGGGACGCGCTGGGGAGGTAGCCATGCTCCGCGCCTAGCAGGATGGGCCAACGTGCTCAATCATGCTCAATCGCGGTTGTGATGCAGTGCGGTACAGCTTGGGTGCGGATGCGAAGGAAGCCCTTGCCGATCAAGCAATTGGGGGCCACATCGGTGGTGTCAGCTCGGTGACTATCTGCGAAGCGGTTGGGAATATGAATGCTTTATGATGCCTATGAGGTCCAACGCTCGTTAATGGCGGGGGCAAGCCGGATGGCGGGTTTCGGCGCCGACTGGCTCAATCATCCGGCCAACCCGATCAGCTACTCGTCGATGGGACCGCTGGTGGCGGCCAGCCTCGATGTGTTTTCGCATGCCTCGGCACCGCGCGGGAAGCCCGAGTTCGGCCTCACTGAGACGCGAGTCGGCAAGAAGATCGTCGCGGTCGAGGAGCGGATCGCGCTGCGCAAGCCGTTCGGACAGCTCAAGCATTTCACCAAGGCCGGGGTAAGCGGCCAGCCGCCGCTGCTGATCGTCGCGCCGATGTCGGGTCATTATGCGACGCTGCTGCGCGGGACGGTCGAGCGGCTGCTGCCGAAGCAGGACGTGTATATCACCGACTGGCGTGACGCCAAGCAGGTCCCGCTCGCCGACGGCAGCTTCGACCTCGATGATTATATCGATTATCTGATCGAGTTTTGCGCCACCGTTGCGGCCGAGACCGGGCAGCGGCCGCATATGCTCGCGGTGTGCCAGCCGTCGGTTCCGGCGCTGGCCGCAACCGCGCTGATGGCGGCGGACAAGAACGCCGCCCGGCCGCTGACGCTGACGCTGATGGGCGGGCCGATCGACACGCGCGAGGCGCCGACGGCGGTCAACACGCTGGCCACCAAGCGGCCGTTCAGCTGGTTCGAGCGCAACGTCATTGCGACGATTCCGATGGTCTATCCGGGCGCGGGGCGGAAGGTCTATCCGGGGTTCCTGCAGCTCGCGGGGTTCATGACGATGAACCTTGGCAGCCACCTCGTCAGCCATTTCGAAATGTTCAAGCATCTGGTTGCGGGCGATGACGAGAGCGCCGATGCGACGCGCGCATTTTATGAGGAATATCGCTCGGTGTGCGACATGACCGCCGAATTCTACCTCCAGACGATCGACGTGGTGTTCCAGCGGCATTTGCTGCCGAAGGGCGAGTTCGAGCATCGCGGTCGGCGGGTCGATGTCGGCGCGATCAAGGATACCGCGCTGCTCGCGATCGAAGGCGAGAAGGACGATATCTCGGGGCTTGGGCAGACCCGCGCGGCGCTGACGCTGGCGAAGGGGCTGAAGGCGGGCCAGAAGCAATATTACATGGCCGAGGGGTCGGGCCACTACGGGATCTTCAATGGCCGCAAGTGGCGCGACATGATCGCTCCGGTGGTCGAAGGGTTTATCGCGAAGCACGGGTAACAGTCGCTCCCTTCCCTGACCGGGAGGGGCCAACGCTCATCGCCGTTCCGGGGTGGCGCCGGCTTTTACGAACAGCAGGGCGCAGGCTGACGCCGCGATGCCGACCCCCGCGCTGACCAGAAGGGCGATGTGGAAGCGGGCGATCAGCGCCGCTCCGCTGGCCGCCAGCACGGCGCCCAGCAGCGCGGTCGCGAACAGCCCGCCGGTGCGCGATACGGCGCTGTTGACGCCCGAGGCAGTGCCGGTGTGGCGCTCGTCGACCGAGGCGAGGACGGCGGTGGTCAGCGGCGCGACCGCGATCGCCATCCCCGCCGCCATGACCGTGATCGCGGGGAAGATCGCGCTCCAGTAGCTTTGGTCCGAAACGATGCGCGTGCCCAGCAGCATGCCGGCGGCGACGATCGTCGGGCCGATCGCGAGTGGCCAGCGCGGGCCGATGCGGGTGGCGAGCTTGCCCATTTGCGGGCTGGCGAGGGCGATGACGATCGGCAGCGGGAGCATGGCCATGCCGGCCTCGACCGGGCTGTAGTTCGCCGCCTCGATCAGCACGTAGGGGAGCAATAGCATCGCCCCGCCGAACGCTCCGTAGAGCAGGAAAGTCAGCAGGTTGAGGCCGACGAAACTGCGATCCGAGAACAACGTCAGCGGGATCATCGCCTGCTCGCCGCGGCGATGCTCGACGGCGACGAAGGCGGCGGTCAGCGCGAGCCCGGCGAGGATCGCGCCAATGCTCAGCGGGTCAAGTTTCTGGTTCGCCGACCACAGGGTAAGTCCATAGGTCAGCGCGCCGAGCCCGATGGTGACGAACAGTGCGCCGGCATAGTCGGTGCGGCTGGCGCCCTGGTAGAGGCTTTCGGGGACGAAGCGCAGCGCGATCACCACTGCGGCGATGCACAGCGGAAGGTTGATATAGAAGATCGTCGGCCAGCCGGCGTGTTCGACAAGCCATCCGCCGATCAGCGGCGCGGCGGCGGCCGTGATCGCCCCGGCGGCGGCCCAGATACCGACCGCTCGCCCGCGCTTGTCGCCGGTGTAGGCGGCATTGAGCAGGGCAAGGCTGTTGGGGAGCAACAGCGCCGCGCCGATCCCCTGCCCGGCACGTCCGGCGAGCAGCATGGTCAGGCTCGGTGCAAGCGCACAGGCAAGGCTGGCGAGCGCGAACAGGCTGGTGCCGATCACCAGCAGCAGGCGGCGGCCGAAATGGTCGCCCAGTGCGCCGCCGAGCAGGAGCAGCGCCGCGAGCGGCAGGGTGAAGGCGTTGACGACCCACTGCACTTGCGCGGCGCCGGCGCTGTAGCTCGAGCGGATCGCGGGGAGCGCGACGTTGAGCACCGAGCCGTCGATGAACGCCAGGCTCGAGGCGAGGATCGAGGCCGCCAGCGTCCAGCGCGGGTTCGGATGAACGCTGCTCAGGAGGGCGTCACATTCTTCATCTCGGGTTCGCGCGGGGGCTGCGGCGCGAGCATCCGCTTGAGGAAGCGGCGCGCCTTGAACACCAGCCAAGCCGAGCCGAGCACGATGAACCCCGCGACGATCGCGGCGAGCACCGGGCTGGCGATCGCCATCGCCATCAGCCCGGTAGTGACGACATCCTCGCCGGTCGACACGGCGATGTTGGAATAGGGCTCGGGACTGGCGTTGACGAGCGCGCGGGCGCCGGCCTTGCCGGTATGGGCGACCAGCGCAGCGCCACCGCCGAGGAGGAAGCTGAGCACCTGCCAGGTCGGGTTACCGCTGTCGACGATGGCCAGCGCGAGCAGCGCGCCGCCCAGCGGGCGGATGACCGAGTGGACTGTGTCCCACGCGCTGTCGACGAACTGGACCTTGTCGGCGAAGAATTCGGCGAGCGTGCCGATCGCGGCGGCGCCGATCACCCACGGGTTGGCGAGGATGGCGAGCGCGTGGAGCTTTTCGGGCAGCGCGATCCAGCCGAAGTGCATCGCGATCCCGGTGACCAGCGTGACGAGGTAAAGCCGCCACCCGGCAAGCAGGCTGGTCGAGGCGGCGAGCGAGATCAGTTCAACCGGACCCATGCCTATCCTTTCGTCGCGTCGGGGGAGAAGTGAGGCGTTTCGGCGTAGCGCGCAAGGGTTGCGGTCAGTAGGTCGCCTCGACGAAATAGAGCCCCTCGGGCGGGGCGTTGAGGCCGAGCGCGGTGCGGTCGCGGGCGGCCAGCGCGGTCACCATGTCTTCAGGGCTCCACTGGCCGCGGCCGACCAGCATCAGGCAGCCGACCATCGACCGCACCTGATGATGGAGGAAGCTGCGCGCGGCGGCGCGGACATGGACTTCATTGGCGACGCGCTCGACGGTCAGCGAAGCGAGCGTTTTCACTGGACTTGCCGACTGGCAGTGGGCCGAGCGGAAGGTGGTGAAGTCGTGGAGGCCGACGAGATGCGCCGCGCCCTCGGTCATCCTTGCGATGTCGAGCGGGACGGGGACATGCCACACGCGGCCGCGATCGACCGCAGGGGGCGGGCGGCGGTCGAGCAGGCGGTAGAGGTAGCGG
Source organism: Sphingomicrobium sp. (assembly GCA_046596505.1). GTDB lineage: Bacteria > Pseudomonadota > Alphaproteobacteria > Sphingomonadales > Sphingomonadaceae > Sphingomicrobium. The sequence continues at coordinate 968 of JBKJMA010000105.1, read as the reverse complement.
CGGCCGGTGCACGAAAAGCGCGCGTGCCAGTCGTCGGCGACGGGGTGGGCCGCAAGGACGGTCACCGGCGCCGGGCGGACGAGGGCGTTGAGGCCTTCGCGCAGGCGGGTCGCGGTGAGTGGTTTCGCAATGTCGGCATGGGCCTCCATCGCCAGCGCGTGGACCCCGGCATCGGTCCGGCCGGCGCCGTGGACCGTGACCCGCTCGCCGGTCATTTTGGCGATGGCGTCCTCAAGCGCGAGCTGGATCGTCGGGGACTGGTTCTGCCGCTGCCAACCGAGGAACGGGCCGCCGTCATATTCGACCGTCAGTCGCCAGCGGGTCATGCGAGGCGGGTCCCGGCGGGGAGCGGGAAGCCGCGCAACAGCTCGGCGGGAGTCATTGCGGCGCGGCCGGCGCGCTGGAGGCTGAGCGGGCGGAGCGCGCCGCCGCCGCAGGAGATGGTCAGCCGGTCGTCGAGGATCGTGCCGGGTTCGCCGGTCATGTCGACGACGTCGGCGGCGAAGAGCTTGATGCGTTCGCCGCTGGCTTCGAACCACGCGCCGGGAGACGGCGCGAGAGCGCGGAGCTGGCGTTCGATGGTCGTGGCGTCGCGGGTCCAGTCGATGCGGGCCTCGGCCTTGTCGATCTTGGCGGCATAGGTGACGCCTTCATCGGGTTGCGTTTGGGGCGGGGAGCGGGACGGGTCGGCGAGCCACTCGGTCATCGCTTCGGCTCCGAGTTTGGCAATAACTTGGGTGAGTTGGCCGGTGTTCTTGCGATCGATTGCGACCTCGCGCTTGATCAGCATCGGGCCGGTGTCGAGGCCCTTTTCCATCTGCATGATGGTCACCCCGGTAACGATATCGCCGGCCTCGATCGCGCGCTGGACGGGGGCGGCGCCGCGCCAGCGGGGGAGCAGCGAGCCGTGGACGTTGACGCAGCCCCGGCGCGGTGCCGAGAGGATCGGCGGCGGCAGGATCAGGCCG
>JBKJMA010000089.1:0-10044 GCA_046596505.1 Sphingomicrobium sp. | reverse complement strand
CGGGTCGATGACCACGGTCCACGCCAACACCGCGCGCGACAGCCTGTCGCGCATCGAGCAGATGGTAGGCATGAGCGGGATCGACATCCCGATGCGCTCGATCCGTGCCCAGATCAGCTCGGCGATCCACATTGTCGTCCAGGTCGCTCGCCTTGCCGACGGCCGCCGCCGATTGCTCAGCCTGAGCGAGCTGACCGGCATGGAAAGCGACGTCATCACGATGCAGGAGATCTTCCGCTTCCGGCAGACCGGGATCGGCGGCGACGGCCAGGTACTCGGCCGGTTCGAAGCGACCGGAATCCGCCCGCGCTTCCTCGACCAGGTCATGGCGCACGGCAAATCGTTATCGCCCGAGCTGTTCCGGCCCGATGCGAGTTTCGACTGATGGCCGACAGCTGGATCCGTATCCTGTTCCTGGTGTGCGTCTTCGCTGCCGTGCTGCTCGGCGTCGAAATGCTCGTCGGGCTGCTCGCCGCGCGGCGAAGCACGGGCAAGGCGATCAACCTGCGCTTGCGGATGATCGACAGCGGCGTATCGCGCGCCGACACGATGAGCCTCCTTCGCCGCAATTCGTCGGCGCTATCGGAAAGTCTTCCAGACTTCTTCATTGGGCCGGCGCGCAAGGTCGACAGGATGCTGGTTCAGGCCGGCATCACGATTCCGACCGGTCAATTGCTGACCCTGCTTGGCGCTGCGCCAGTAGCCGTGTTTGTGATTCTCGTCGTGCTCGCCGCGACGGTCGGATCGCTTGGCGCGGGGCGCATCTTCCTCCTGCTGGTCGTTGCGGCCGCGTTGGGGCTGGCCCTGCCGCTGATGTTCTTCAGCATGCGCGCGGCCAAGATGCGCAAGAAAATCATCGAACAATTTCCGACCGCGCTCGACGTATTCGTCCGCGGCCTGCGTGCGGGCCATCCGATTGCCGCTGCGCTCGACCTGCTGACGGTCGAGATGTCCGACCCGATCGGCAGCCAGTTCGGCCTGGTGGTCGACGAAGTGACTTATGGCGCCGACCTGCGCGACGCCCTTGAGGCGATGGCCGACCGCTGGGACCTCGATGACATGCGGATGTTTGTCGTCAGCCTGTCGGTGCAAAGCGAGACTGGTGGAAACCTTGCCGAGATCCTCGAAAATCTGTCGACCGTTATCCGCGAGCGAGCGTCGATGATGATGAAGGTGCGCGCGCTGTCGAGCGAAGGGCGCATGTCGGCGATCATGCTCACGGTCCTGCCGGTTGGCTCGTTCATCATGCTGTTCATTCTCAACCCGGGCTTTTACCTCGACGTCGCCGACGACAGAATGTTCATCCCCGGCTTCGGCGGGCTCCTCCTGCTCTACATCATGGGCGTGCTGATCATACGTCGCATGGTCGATCTGAAGGTCTGAAGATATGACCGAACTTCTCGTCAATTATCCATCGCTGCGGTGGGCGCTGCTGGTCTTCCTGTTCTTGGCGGTGGCACTGGGCAGTTATGCCATCGTGACCCTCGCGGGGCAGCGTGGCCAAACCCGGCGACGGCTGGCGGGCGAAACGAGCGGCCCCACGGTGGCGCAAGCCGCGGATGCCAATATCGCAGCGGGATCGCTCCGTTCCGACACGACGCAAGGCCTGTGGGTCAACCTGATCGGCGCGATCGAGAAGAGCGGCATTCCGCTGGTCGACAGCAAGGATGAGACGCTCAGGACGAAGATGGTCGCCGCCGGCTTCGCGTCGCCGCTCGCGCCGCGCGTCTATTCGCTGGTTCGCCTCGGACTGGTCATCGGCCTTCCATTGCTCTTCTTCGGTTGGCTGGCGCTGACCGGACAGCGCCCCAGCGTCACGAAGCTTTACCTCTATTCAGTGGTCGCCGCAGCGATCGGGCTGTACATTCCCGCACTTTATCTTCGCGCTCGCGCAGCGCGGCGACAGACCGAATTGATCAATGGGTTTCCCGATGCGCTCGACCTGATGTTGGTGTGCGTCGAAGCCGGGCTAGGGCTTGAAGCGGCGTTCAGCCGGGTGGGCATGGAGATGACGCGTTCGCACCCGCTGCTCGCCGAGCAGCTCGGCGCGGTCGTCCTCGAACTGCGCGCCGGCCGCAGCCGCGAGGACGCGCTGCGCCGCATGGCCGACCGGGCCGGCATCGACGAAATCCGCGCCTTCGCGACGCTGCTTATCCAGTCGACCAAGCTCGGTTCGTCGATCGGCCAGACGCTGCGCGTATATGCCGCCGAAATGCGCGAGAAGCGGCGCATGCGGGCCGAGGAAAAGGCGCATAAACTTCCGGTCCTCCTGTCGATCCCGCTCGTCGTATGCATGCTGCCGGTGATGATCGGCGTACTGATGTTGCCGGCGGTTATCCGGGTAGTCAGAGTGTTGCTGCCGGCGTTGGCCGGACGTGGGGGAGGTTGATCATGAGACGCAGGAAGGTTGCCGCCGCCGCGGCACTTGCGCTGTTCGCAGCGTCGTGCGGTACATCGGGTAAGCTCGCGATCAAACCCTTGCCCAGCGCGCTCGCCGAAGGCCGTCACCCGGTCTCGTTTCGCGTCGCCGAGGCGCTTGGTCAGTTCGCGCTCGGCAATGTCGCCCTGGCGCTCGAATCCTATCGCAAGGCGCTCCGCGACGAACCGGCGAGCATCGACGCGCTGACCGGCGTGGCCGCCTGCTACGACGCGATGGGGCGCTACGATATGTCGCGCCGCTATTATGAGGAGGCGCTGGCGCTCGCCCCGGCGGACACCCGCCTGCTCGGCATGCTCGCCGCCTCGCTGCTCCAGCAAGGGCGCGCCGAGGAAGCCGCCGCGGTTCGCCGCGAGGCGGCGGCGCGCATCGCGCTGGTCGCCGCCGGCTCCGCCGCAACCGTGAGCGCCAGCCCCTCGGCGCTCGTGGCATCGTCGAGCATAAACCTGCCCCTGCCCCTGCCCGTTGCGCGGCTAAGCGGCGAGACGACCGTCCAGCTCCCGGTCGCCCGGCGGCTGCCACTGCCGCTGGCGGTTGCCGCTTCGGCCGAGAACGCGCGCGGCACTCCGCACCTCGAACGATTGTCGCTTGGTGAAGTGGCGCTGGTCACCGTGCCAACGCCGGTTCGTCAATCGACCGTCTACGCCCGGACTTTCGGCGCGTCGCCAACGCGCGCCGCTGCGACAACGACGCCGGCACAGAGCCTGGCCCGAGCCAAGGCGGTGCCCGCTCCGTTGCTCGTGCTGAACGCAGCGCGGAGCCAAGGTCTGGCCGGGCGCGCGCGCCGCTATCTTTCGAGCCGCGGCTTCGCCCAGGCGTTCGTCGGCGATGCGCCGAAAGTCCGGGCGCGGACGGTGATCATCGCACCAGCATCCGAACGAGCGCGGGCTGTGAAGCTCGCGCGCAGTTTCGCGGTCGTTCCGTTGATCATCGAAGGGCGACGGTTGACCGTCGTGCTCGGTCGCGATGCCATGAGCCAGCCGGCGCTCCGGGTCTGATGCTGCTCCTCGCCGCCGCACTGGCCGCGGCAAGCCCGGACATCCCGCTTGGCGAAGCGCGCCACGCGCTGACCGCTGGCCGCCTCGACCAGGCCCGGACGATGATCGCCAATGCCGTCGCCGCCGGCGCGACGGGAGAGCCAGTCGCCCGCCTGCTCGCCGACCTCGCCTTCGCCCGCCACGACGACGCGCAGGCCCTCAACCTCTACCGCGCCCTCCTGCCAAGTCACCCCGACGACGCTGCAATGGCCGAGCAGGCCGGCATTGCCGCGCTTCATATGCGCGATGTTCGAGAAGCAACGGCACTTCTCCGCACCGCAACTGCCCTGCCCGCCGCGAGCTGGCGAGCCTTCAGCGCGCTCGGTGCCGCGGCCGATGAGCGCGGCGACTGGGCCGATGCCGACGCCGCCTACGCCCGCGCCCTGACCCTTGCCCCCGATCGCGCCGAGGTCGCCAACAACCGCGGCTGGTCGCTGATCCTGCGCGGCCGGTGGCGCGAGGCGGAGACCGAGTTGGGACGGGGCGCGACCCTCGATCCCGCGTTGCGGCGACTCGCCAACAACCTGCAATTGGCGCGCGACGCGCTCGCGACGAACCTGCCGCCGCGCGGAGCCGGCGAGAGCGACGAGGCATGGGCGGCGCGGCTCAATGACGCCGGGGTCGCCGCCGCGGCGCAGGGCGAGCGCGGCCGCGCGATCGCCGCTTTCTCGCAGTCGATCGCCGCCCGCCCGGCATGGAATACGCGCACCGCCGCCAACCTCGCCGCTGTCGAGGCCAGCCGATGAACCTGGTCACGCTGGCCCCCTTCTGGCTGGTTTTAGCCCTGCAGTTGACGCTGATGGCGGCCGCGCTCGAAGACGGCTGGCGGCTGCGTATCTCCAACCTCATTCCACTCACGCTCATCGCGCTCGCCTTCGTTGCGATCGTCATCGCCGGGCCGGGCATTTCGCTGTGGCAAAACCTGGTCCTGTTTGCGGTGCTGCTCCTGGTCGGGACCTTTCTGTTCTCGGCGCGCTTTCTTGGCGGCGGCGACGTCAAGCTGCTGGCCAGCTGCGGCCTGTGGTTCGACCTCGCGAGCGGATGGAAGATGCTCGTCGCAGTGGCGATTTGCGGTGGATTGCTAGCCATCCTGCTCCTGTCGATCAGACCAGTAATGCCGGCCGTCGCGCGCGGGCGGTTTGTTGCACTCCAGCCCCGCGGTGGCATTCCCTACGGGATCGGCATCGCCGCAGGGACGGCGGTAATGATCTGGCTGCTTCGTTGAGGCTGCCCATGCCTCCGAGAGTGGCGTTTGCGTTGGCTGGCCTGCTGCTGACAAGCGCGGCGCCCACGATCCGCTACGGTGATGGCGCCTGGGCGACCTTTGCGCGCGGGACGACGTGCGACGCGACAAGTCGGGCGGCGCGTGTTGCCGCCGATCGTGCCGAGCAGGCCTATCTCGCGATCAGTTTCGACCGATCGGGCAACCGCCACGGCCAGCTTGCGGCGAAGCTCAGCCGTCCACTCCGGCCCGGCGCGACGGTCATGCTGTCGGTTGGCAACCAGCCGTTCCTGCTCGCCGCCCGCGACCGCTTTGCGTGGAGCCGAGGCCCGGCGCAGGAAGCCGCGATCATCACCGCGATGCGCTCGGCCAGCTCACTCCGCATCGAGGCTCGATCGCCAGCCGGTGGACGGTTCGTTGACAGCTATGCGCTCGATGGCGCGCCCGGCGCGATCGACGCCGCCGCCGCCTGCGCCGCACGAGCCTAGAAAAACAAAGCGATCATCGCTAGATGGGCGCTTCGTCATGAGCGCCAACACCTCCCTGATGCCGATTCCCGGCCCGATCGACCCCGTCCCCGTGGCGCGCCCGGTCACGCCACGCGCCGATGGCCGGGTCGAGCTCGTCGGGCTCGCACGCGACGCGATCCGCGACGCATTGGAGGAAGCCGGCCTCGAACCGCGCCAAGCCAAGCTCCGCGCCAAGCAATTGTGGCACTGGATCTACAACCGCGGCGTCTCGGACATCAGCCTGATGACCGACATCGCGAAGGTGCAACAGCCGTGGATCGCCGAGCGGTTCATCATCACCCGCCCCGAGGTGATCGAGGCGCAGGTGTCGACCGACGGCACTCGCAAGTGGCTGCTGCGCACACACGACGCCCATGATTACGAAATGGTGTTCATCCCCGACGCGGACCGCGGCACGCTGTGCGTGTCGAGCCAGGTTGGCTGCACGCTCAATTGCCGCTTCTGCCACACCGGGACGATGCGCCTCGTCCGCAATCTCGAGCCGGCCGAGATCGTCGGGCAGGTCATGCTGGCGCGCGACGCGCTCGGCGAGTGGCCGTCGGCTCCCGAAGGCCGGATGCTGACCAACATCGTGATGATGGGGATGGGCGAACCGCTCTACAATTTCGAGAATGTCCGCGATGCACTCAAGATCGTGATGGACGGCGACGGGCTCGGGCTGTCGAAGCGCCGCATCACGCTGTCGACCTCGGGAGTCGTCCCGATGATGGCCCGCGCCGGCGCCGAGATCGGAGTCAACCTCGCCGTCTCGCTCCACGCCGTGACCAAGGAAGTGCGCGACGAGATCGTGCCGATCAACCGCAAGTATGGCATCGAGGAACTGCTTCAGGCCTGCGCCGACTATCCCGGCGCCAACAATGCCCGGCGGATCACGTTCGAATATGTGATGCTCAGGGACAAGAACGACAGCGACGCCGATGCGCGCGAGCTGGTCCGGCTGATCAAGCATTACGATCTGCCGGCGAAGGTCAATCTGATCCCGTTCAACCCGTGGCCGGGCGCGACCTACGAATGCTCGACGCCCGAACGGATCCGCAGCTTTTCGAATATTATTTTCGCCGGTGGCATCTCGGCGCCGGTCCGCACGCCGCGGGGCCGCGATATCGACGCGGCGTGCGGGCAGTTGAAGACGGCTTCCCAGAAGAAGAGCCGCGCCGAACTCGACCGGCTGGCCGAGGAAAAACAGGCGGCGCTGGAGGCAGAGTGAGGCTTGCGCGGCGCGCGCCGCCCCGGCACATCGGGCGCGCACTGCATGAGGGTATTAAATGTCGTTGATCGGAAAGCTGCTCGGGACCCTCGTCAAGAAGGGCCGCCTGACCCTCGTCACCGCCGACGGCAAGCGCGAGACATTCGGCCCCGACGCTAACGCCAAGCCGATCATCATCCGCTTCACCGATCGCAAGGTAGCGTTCGACATCGTCCGCAATCCTCGGCTGGGGTTCGGCGAGGCCTATATGGACGGGCGGCTGTTGGTCGAGCAGGGGACAATCCTCGACCTGCTCGAGCTGATCGTCGGCGCCAACCGCTGGGAGTTCGGGGGCAAGGGTCGCAAGATCATGTCGACCGGCAAGATGAGCGAGGTCGTCGCGCTGTTCCGCCGCAACCCGGCGGCCAAGGCCAAGCAGAATGTCGCGCATCATTACGACTTGTCCGACGAGCTGTACGACCTGTTCCTCGACGACGATCGCCAGTACAGTTGCGCGTATTACACCGACCCGAAGAACAGCCTCGAGCAGGCGCAGGCCGACAAGAAGGCGCATATTGCCGCCAAGCTTCACCTAAAACCGGGTCAGCGGGTGCTCGACATCGGCTGCGGCTGGGGCGGGATGGCGCTCTATCTCAACAAGGTCGCGGGGGTCGAGGTGCTCGGGGTGACGCTGTCGGAGGAACAGCTCAAGGTCGCGCGGCGGCGCGCGGATGAGGCCGGGGTCGCCGACCAGGTCAAGTTCGAACTTACCGACTATCGCAGCCTCACCGGCACCTTCGACCGGATCGTTTCGGTCGGCATGTTTGAGCATGTCGGCGCCGCGCATTACGACGAGTTTTTCGCGACCTGCAAGACGCTGCTCAAGCAGGACGGGGTGATGCTGCTCCACACTATCGGCAAGCTGGGGTCGTCCGGATCGCCTGATCCGTTCACCGACAAGTGGATCTTCCCCGGCTACCACCTGCCGTCGCTGTCGCAGATGTCGGCGGCGAGCGAGAAGGTGCGGCTGATCGCGAGCGACGTCGAGACGCTGCGCATTCATTACGCCTACACGCTGCGCACCTGGCTCGAACGGTGCGTGGCGCGCAAGACCGACATCGTCGCGATGTACGACGAGCGTTTCTTCCGCATGTGGGAATTTTATCTCGCCGGGGGGATCGTGATGTTCGAGAACGGCTCGGCGTGCAATTTCCAGGTACAATATATTCGCGACCGCTACGCGCTGCCGATCACGCGCGATTATATGGTCGAGGCGGAGGCACGCTACCGAGCCTCCGCCTGATCCCTTACTTCCCGTGCAATTCCGCCAGCAGCGCGGGCGCCGGATAGAGTATGCGCAAGCCCTCCTCGAGCGCGGCGGTCGAAACCGCCACGGTGCGGTTGTCCTCGCCATTATAGGCATAATTGCCCGCCAGGCTGTGGATATTGCCGTCGAACGCCGCGCCGATGACGTTGCCCGTGCGGTCGATCACCGGTGAGCCTGAATTGCCGCCGATGATGTCGTTGGTGGTGATGAAGTCATAGGTGACATCGGGGTTGAGCTTAGCGCGGTTGGTGACGAAGGCGGTTGGCAGGTCGAACGGGGCCGAGCCGGTTGCGCGGTCGTAGATCCCGCCCATCAGGGTGCGCGTGGGGACCATCTTGCCCCGCTCCATCCAGCCCGCGACCTTGCCGTAGCTGATGCGCAGGGTGAAGGTCGCGTCGGGATAGAGGGTGTCGCCATAGGCGGCGAAGCGGGCATCGGCGATCTTGCTGCGCGCGGCAGTGATCGGGCCGGTGTACTGCTCGTCGACCAGCGCGATGATTTGGCGATCGCGCACGTCGAGCTTGCGTGCGAGGACGATCATCGGGTCGGTCGAGGCGTCGATCGCCGCCTTTCCGCCCTGCCACAACGTACGCCGAAAGGCGGGGTCGCCGAGACGCGTTCCCGCGACCAGCCGCGCGGCGAGGCCCTCCGGCGATTCGCGGCCGAGCAGCAGTTTAATATCGGCATCGTCGGGGCCGAGATATTCGCGCGCCTTGGACAGCCAGAATTCGAGCTTGAGCTGGTCGACCCATGGGGTGATGGGGGTCGCGTCGAGAAGCTGTTTTTCGAGCAGCGGGAGCGCACTGTCGCTGTAGCCAGGGAGGCGCTCGCCGTTGGGCCTGGTGCGTTCCTCAGCGGCGCGGACGAGGCGTGCAGCATAGCCGTAGAGGTCGCTGCGCGGTCGCAGGAAACGCTGGGTGAGATAGAGGTTGCGATAGGCGGCCACGGCGCGGTCGGCGCCGGCCCAGGGATCGCCAATCGCCGCATTGCCGCGTGAACGGCCACGAAGGTCGGCCTCGGCGGCGGCGAGCTTGGCGCTGAGAGTGGGATCGCCCAGCGCCTTCACGCGGCCGATGTAGACCTTGAGGCTGTTCTCGACCCCGTCGAGGTCTTCCTTGCCTTCACGGGCGCGCTGCGGGCTTTGCGCCATCGCCGAGAAGAGGCGGCCGCGAAGCTCGGAAAACAGGAGCGAGTCGATTGGCGCGGTGACTTCGCGCGCGAAGGCGAGTTGCGATTCGGTCAGCAGCCGCTCGGTGGTGCCGGGATTGCCAACGACGAACGTCGCCTCACCGTCGACCGGCGCGCGCGCGGCCCAGGTCAGGTGCCGCGAAGTCGCAACCGGCTTGCCATTCTCATAGGCCCGCAGGAAGCTGCCATCGAGCGCATACCGCGGGAAGTTGAAATTGTCGGGATCGCCGCCGAACTGCTCGGCGCGAGACTCGGGCGCCCAGACGATGCGGACATCGGAATATTTGCGGTAGGTGTAAAGCTTGAACTGGCCGCCGCCGTAGAGCGTGACGACCTGGCAGCGGGTAGTGGCGCGGTCGGGGCAGCCCGCCCCCTCAATCTGTGCATTGGCGGCGGTGCGCGCCTTGACCGCGGCAAGCCCGGTGGCGGCGCCGACTGCGGCCTTCACCTGCGCCGTGACGTCGCGGATCGAAGTGACGACCTCGGCCTGCTGGCCGGGGCAGAGGCGTTCCTCCTCACGGGTGCGTGCGGTGTAGCCGCGCGCGAGATAGTCGTGGGCGTTGTCGGACAGGTCCTGGAGGCAACTGGCGACGCAATGGTGGTTGGTGAGGATGAGACCGCTGGCGCTGACGAAGCTCGCCGAGCAGCCGCCGGTCAGACGGACCGCCGAGGCGCGCACCCGGTCGAGCCACGCCTGGTCGGGGGCGAAGCCATAGTCAGCTCGCATCTTGGCGGCGGGGAAGGCATCGAAGGTCCACATGCCTTCGTCTGCGCGCGCGGCGGCGAGGGGAAGCGACAGCATCGTGCCGAACAGGGCGAAGCGGGTGGTGAGGCGCATGAGCTACTCCAGAATGCGAAATCCTCTCACATCGGAGCAAAAAGCAGCGCCCGGCGCAAGCCATAACGGTCTTCCCGGGTTCGCGGCTAATGCTGTCGTGGCAATCGCCGTCATCCTGCCCGCCATGATCGTGCTGCCTGTATCGCGCTTGAATGGCTCGTCGGGCAGTGGCAGGGCGCGCACGGACTCATACGAAGGACAAGATTGCCCATGGCCGACCGCTTGCGCCGCGTGGTGCTCGCCTTTTCAGGCGGGCTCGACACCAGCGTCATCCTGAAG
>JBKJMA010000271.1:0-9167 GCA_046596505.1 Sphingomicrobium sp. | reverse complement strand
ATTGTCGCCCGATGCTTCGCCGGTGCCCATCATCGCCTTGCCCATCTCACCCATCACCGAGCGGACGTCGGCAAAATCGAGGTTGATCAGGCCGGGCATGACCATCAGGTCGGTGATGCCGCGCACGCCCTGCTGCAGCACCTCGTCGGCCATTTCGAACGCTTCCTTGAAGGTCGTCTCCGAAGTCGCGAGGCGGAACAGATTCTGGTTGGGAATGACAATCAGCGTGTCGACATGCTTCTGCAATTCCTCGATCCCGGCGTCGGCCGCGCGGCCGCGGCGCGAACCTTCGAACGCGAACGGCTTGGTCACCACGCCGACGGTCAGGATGCCGCGATCCCGCGCGGCCTTGGCGATGACCGGGGCAGCACCGGTGCCGGTGCCCCCGCCCATGCCCGCGGCGATGAAGCACATGTGCGCGCCGTCCAGTGCGCGCTCGATGTCCTCGAGCGTCTCTTCGGCGGCGGCGCGGCCGATCTCGGGCCGCGACCCGGCGCCGAGGCCCTGGGTAATCTTGAGGCCAAGCTGGATGCGGCGGTCGGCGGCGCTGGCGTTGAGCGCCTGCGCGTCGGTGTTGGCGACGAGGAACTCGACCCCCTGCACGTCCGACTTGATCATGTTGGCGATGGCGTTGCCGCCGGCTCCGCCGACGCCGATCACGGTGATCCGCGGACGAAGCTCGTCGACTTCCGGTCGGATGAAATCGATGCTCATAGGATCAACCCCCAAATTGCCAGCACAGTGAACTCTGGGTGGGAATCTTGCACTAACCGACTCCCACCCCCAAGCGAAAAATGGTCCGCGACACAAAAAAGATAAGCAACTGATTCATTATGAGACATTAGTGAGTCTGCGATGCATCACTGGTGAGTCCCGGCTGCATCAATAGCCCTGCTTGAGCGCGCTGATCAGCTTGCCGACCAAACCGGTCGCGGGCCTTTTCTCGCGCATGCCGACCGCGATGTCGCGGATGTCACCGGTGCCGCTGGCAGCAAGGTTGGCGAGGCCGACGAGGGTCGCGAAGGCCGGGCCGCTGTGCGCTTCGGGCAGCCCGGTAATCCCGCGCGGCCGCCCGACTCGGACCGCACGGCCGAGCACGCCCTGCATATAGTCGGCGATATTCTTGAGTTCGGACCCGCCACCGGTCAGCACCACCTGGCGCCCGACCGGGCCGGTAAAGCCCAATGCCTTCAGGGCGAGCTCGATCTCGCCGGTCAGCGTCTCGATCCGCGCGCGGATGACGGTCATCAGCTGCGCCCGGGTCAGCCGCAACGGCTCGGCATGGTCGTCGGAACCGACCGAGCGCGCGTCGATCATCTCGTGATTGTCGCGCGGGGACGTCATCGCCGATCCATAAAAGGTCTTGAGCCGCTCGGCGTCGCGCCGCTGGATGCCGAAGGCGCAAGCGATGTCGTCGGTGATGTCCCGCGCGCCAAGCTCGATCGAGCGCAGCCCGACGAGCATTCCGCCGAGGTGGAGCGAGACGTTGGTCACATCGGCGCCCAGTTCGATCAGCGCGACGCCGATCTCGCGCTCTTCCTCGGTCAGGCAGGCGACCGCCGCGGCGACGGGGGAGGCGATGATCGCGTTGACGCCAAGATGCGCCGAGCGAATGACATAGTCGATGTTCTTCAAGGGCGCGGCGTCGGCGGCGACGACGTGGATGTCGACCCCCAGCCGGTCGGCGAACAGCCCGATCGGCTGCTTGACGCCCTGGTTGCGGTCGATCGTGAACAGCGCGGGATGGGCGTGCAGCACGAGCTGGCCGGTGCGGTCGATGGCATTGCGGCCGGCGACGAGCAATTGGTCGATGTCGGCCTGTTCGACCTGGTGGCCGCCGAGCTCGACCTCGACATTGGCGAGGTCGCTGATCAGCGACTTGGCGCCGAAGCTCGCCCAGACGTCGTCGACGGTCACGCCCGACATACGCTCGGCGAGCTCGACCGCCTCGCGCACCGCGACTTCGCTCGCTTCCATGTCGGTGATGTAGCCGCGCTTTACTCCGCGGCTTTCGCGCTGGCCGGTGCCGAGCACACGCAGCCGTCCGTCGGGATCGCGCGTAACGATCATCGCACTGACCTTCGACGAGCCGATGTCGAGCGCGGTGAACAGGGGCTGGTCGTCGGTCGCGGACAAGATCAGTCTTTCGTTGTTGCGTTGGGCGGCGCGGGGGGCGGTAGGCCGGGCGAAGTGGCCGATACGCCGGCGGCGTTGGTCGCGGTTTCGGAGACGGCGATCGCCTCGCCCGGCGCGCGCGCCAGGCGGACGGTCATCTTGCCCGGCAAGCGCAGGTCGAACCGCTTCAGCCCGCGCCCCAGTAGGCCGGCCGACTTGTCGAGCCTGGCGAATTTCTCAAGCGCGTCCTTCGCGGCGGCCTCGCCCTCGGGGAGGACGACGGTCTCGCCCGATTGGAACGACAGGTCCCAGCGGCGCCGACCGACCCAGCTCGCGGCGGCGAGTTGCGGCTTCAGCGTCGGCTGGTCGGCGAGCAGACGGTCGAGCGCGCTCGCCTGCTGGTTCGCGCCGGGCCCGATCAGCAGCGGCAGGTCGGGCATCTGCGACACCGGCACGCGGTCTAGCACCACCCCGGTCTGGTCGATCAGCGACAGCTGCTGGTTGTCCTGCCACAGCGCGGCCGGCTTGCGCTCGACGATATCGATGACCAGCCCGTTGGGCAGCCGCCGCGACACGCGCGCGTCCTTGACCCAGCCATATTGCAACAGCCGATCACGGATCGCCGACACATCGACCAGCGCCTCGGCCGGCTTGCCGCTGACGGAGCCGATTTCGGCGGCGCGGTGAAGCTCGTCGGTGACGACCGCATCGACCAGCGAACGTTCCATCTTGTTGAGCCCGATGATCTGGTAGCCATCGACCGCGAACCCGGCCTGACCGAGCGCCTGGCCGATCGCATTGCCGGCCCTGGCGGGGAGCCCCAGCGCGACGATTGCCAACGCGGCGATGGCGACGACGAACAGGCCGAAGACGATGCGCGCGAGCCGATTGGCCTGCGCCTCTTTGACCGGGAGGTGCGCGGCGATCCGCTTCGAGACGCTTTTCGACACGGGCTTGCGGCCGCGCGCGCCGGAACCGCGGCGGTCGGCGGCGCTCATGCGTCGCCTCCGGCAAGCGCTTCGGCGCCCTTGTCGTCGCCTCCGGCAAGCGCTTCGGCGATCAGCTGCTCGACCAGTTCGCCGTAGGAAATGCCGCAATGGCGTGCCTGCTCGGGGACGAGGCTGAGTGGGGTCATCCCGGGCTGGGTGTTGACCTCCAGCAGGAAGACCCCCGCCTCGCCCTGTTCATCGTCCCAGCGGAAGTCCGACCGCGACGCGCCCTTGCAGCCGAGCAGGGAATGGCTCCGCGCGGCCATGTCCATCATCGAGGCGGCGATGTCGGCGGGGATCTCGGCCGGGCAGACATGCTCGGTCACGCCGTCGGTATATTTGGCCTCGAAATCATAGAAGTCGTTGTGCGGCTTCAGCTCGGTCACGCACAGCGGCTTGCCGCCAAGCACCGCGACGGTCAGCTCCTTGCCACGAACGAACGGTTCGGCGAGCAAGCGTTCGAAATGCTTCCACGGGCCTTCGCTGTCGCGGCCGATGGGCTGGCCCATGTTGCCGTTAGGGGTGACGATCGCAACCCCGACCGACGAGCCTTCGTTGACCGGTTTCAGCACATAGGGCCGCGCGATCGGGTCGGCGGCGTAGAGGCTCTCGCTGTCGACCACCTTTCCCGCCGGCATACGGATGCCGTGAGGGACGAGCACCGCCTTGGTCAGCTGCTTGTCGATCGCGATCGCCGAGGTGGTGCAGCCCGAATGGGTGTAGGGTATGGCCATCAGGTCGAGCAGGCCCTGCACCGTGCCGTCCTCGCCCGGCGTGCCGTGGAGCGCGTTGAACACCACGTCGGGGTCGAGGTCGAACAGCCGGACGCCGACCTCACGGTCCATGTCGAGCTCGGTCACGCGGGTGAAGCCGCGCTCGCGAAGAGCAGCCGCAACCCCCTGCCCGCTCATCAGTGAAATGGGGCGTTCGGCCGACCAGCCGCCCATCAGCACGACGATGTGAAGATCCCGGTCGACCATGTTGCCGTCGAGTATGGCCACGTTCACTCCACGCCGATCCGCTGAATTTCCCAATCGAGCTGGACGCCCGACCGGGCGAGCACGCGGCGCCGGACTTCCTCGCCCAGCGCTTCGATCTCCCGCGACGAGGCACTACCGAGGTTAAGCAGGAAGTTGCAATGCTTCTCCGACACTTGCGCGTCGCCAACGGTGAGCCCGCGGCAGCCGGCGGCGTCGATCAAGGCCCATGCCTTGTGCCCCGGTGGGTTCTTGAAGGTCGATCCGCCGGTGCGGCTGCGCAGCGGCTGCGAGTCTTCGCGCGCCTGGGCGATGCGCTCCATCTCGGCGCCGATCGTTGCGGGATCACCAGGCGTGCCGCCCAGGGTCGCGGCGATGACCACCGAGCACTCGGGCAACTCGCTGTGGCGGTAGGTGTAGCCAAGCCGATCGAGCGGCCATTCCTCGACCGTCCCATCGCGGCGAACGAGGGTCACGCCAATAAGGATGTCGGCGACCTCGCGGCCATAGGCGCCGCCGTTCATGCGGACGAAGCCGCCGACCGTACCGGGGATACCGCGGAGGAACTCGAGCCCGGCGATACCGGCGTCGCGCGCGGTCGACGAGACGAGGATGCCCGACGCCCCGCCGCCGCAGCGCAGGATGGTGTCGTCGAGCCGCTCGACCCGGGCGAACGGCTTACCGAGCCGGATCGTCACCCCCGGAACGCCGCCATCGCGCACGATCATGTTCGAGCCGAGGCCGAGCGCCATGACCGGTACGGCAGGGTCGAGGTCGGCAAGGAAAGCGGTGAGGTCGTCGCGGTCGGCGGGCTCGAACAGCGTCTCTGCCGCACCGCCCGACTTGAACCACACCAGCGGCGCGAGGGGCGCCTGCGGAGTAAGCTTGCCGCGCGTGGTCAGGGTCGCGACGCTCATTTCCGCTCCCTCGCCGCGCAAATGCCGTCAGCGAGCGACGCGGCCCATTTGGTGATGTCGCCGGCCCCCATGCAGATCACGAGATCGCCCGCCGCGGCGAGGTCGCGCAAGCCCCCGCAGAGGTCGTCGAGGTCGGCGACGGTGCGCACCGCGCGGTGGCCGTGGGCACGCAGCCCTTCGGCCAGCGCGGCGGCATCGACCCCGTCGATCGGCTGCTCGCCCGCTGCATAAACCGGTGCGACGAACACCACGTCGGCCTCGTTGAAGGCGTTCTGAAAGTCCTCCATCAGGTCGCGAAGGCGGGTATAGCGGTGCGGCTGGACAACCGCGATCACCCTGCCCGTCGCCGCTTCTCGAGCCGCCGACAGCACGGCGCGGATCTCGACCGGGTGATGCGCATAATCGTCGATGAACGTCGTGCCGTCGATCTCGCCGACGCGGGTGAAGCGGCGCTTGACCCCCTGGAATCGGGCGAAGCCGTTGGCGATGGTCGCGTCGGGCATGCCGAGCTCCAGCCCGACCGCGATCGCGGCGAGCGAGTTCTGGACATTATGACGACCGGGCATCGGCATATGGACCGCGCGAATCGTCCGCCGCGAACCGTCGCGTTGCAGCACGATCACGTCGAACCGCGTGCCGTCCGGCCCCGTCGTGAGATTATCGGCGCGCAGGTCAGCAAGCGCGGAAAAGCCGTAGGTCACGACCCGCCGGTCGCGGATCCGGCTGAGCAGGTTCTGCACCTCGGGATGATCGACGCACAGCACCGCGAGCCCGTAAAACGGCACGTTCTCGACGAACTCGAGGAACGCGTCCTTGACCACGTCGAAGTCGCCATAATGGTCGAGATGCTCGGGATCGATGTTGGTGACGACCGCGATCGTCCCGTCGAGCCGCAGGAAGCTGCCGTCGCTCTCGTCCGCCTCGACCACCATCCAGTCGGACTTGCCCAATCGCGCGTTCGAGCCATAGGCGTTGATGACGCCGCCGTTGATCACCGTCGGGTCGATCCCGCCAGCATCGAGCATCGCCGCGATCATACTGGTCGTCGTAGTCTTGCCGTGAGTCCCGGCGACCGCGATGGTCGACCCCATCCGCATCAATTCGGCGAGCATTTCGGCGCGGCGGACGAGCGGCAGGCGGCGCTCGATCGCGGCTTCGACCTCGGGATTGCCGCGCGCGATGGCGGTCGAGCAGACGACCACGCTGGCATCGCCGAGATTGTCCGGCGAATGGCCGATCGTGACCGGGATTCCGGCCTTGCGCAGCCCTTCGACGACATAGCCGTCGGATTGGTCCGAGCCCTGAACCTTGTAGCCCAGCTGGTGCATCACCTCGGCGATGCCCGACATGCCGATGCCGCCAATGCCGACGAAGTGGATCACGCCGATCTCGGTGCCCATCGCCTTCATGCCGGCATCCCCAGCGCGGGGCCGGGCGAGGTCCTGCGCTCCTCGAGCGACGATCCGACGAACAGTGGCGCGCCGCCGTTGGCAATCCGCTCGACGAGGTCGGCGAGGTCGCGCCCGGCGTGCGGCCGACCGACCGACAGCGAGCGCGCAGCGGCATTGGCCAGCGCCTGCGGGTCGGCAGCGAGCGCCTCGATCTGGCGGGCGAGCGTGTCGGAGGTGAAGTCGGCCTGCGCGATTATCCGCGCGCCGCCTGCCGCCGCCATTTCGCGGGCATTGGCGGTCTGGTGATCGTCGGCGGCGCTCGGCAGGGGGACGAGGATCGCCGGGCGACCGGCGGCGGTCAGCTCCGCGATGGTCGAGGCGCCGGCGCGGGCAATGACGAGGTGCGCGTCGGCGAGCTTGTCGGGCATGTCGCCGATGTAGGTCATCAGTTCGGCGGGGATGCCGAGTTCGCGATACCGGGCGCGGACCGCTTCGATATCGTCGGGGCGGCACTGCTGGACGACCTGGAGTCGCATCCTGAGTG
The DNA here is from genome assembly GCA_046596505.1 of Sphingomicrobium sp. GTDB lineage: Bacteria > Pseudomonadota > Alphaproteobacteria > Sphingomonadales > Sphingomonadaceae > Sphingomicrobium. The sequence continues at coordinate 2,234 of JBKJMA010000271.1, read as the reverse complement.
ACGGCGACAGCGCGCCGAGGCCGGCGGGCACGACGGTCCCGAGCACGCTCGCGCCCTGGCTGCCGCCAGTGACGAGGATCTTGAGCGGCGCGGTTTCGTCGAACAGCGGGAACGGCGCCTCGCCGAGCCGCGAAATCGACTCGCGCACCGGATTGCCGACGAGCACGGTCTTGACGGCATAGGCGGATTTCAGCCGTTCGACTTTGGCGTAGGAAGTCGCGATCGCCTTCGCATCGCCGGCGATCATCCGGTTGACCCGGCCGAGCAGCGCATTCTGTTCATGGAGGACGGTCGGCACGCGCATCGCGCTCGCCGCGAGCATCGCCGGGAGCGCGGGATAGCCGCCGAAGCCGACCACCGCCTTGGCATCATATTCGCGGTAAAGCGCGCGTGCCTGGCGCCGTCCGGCAAGGATCGAGCGCCCCGCCTTGAGCATCCCGAACAACCCGCCGCCGAGCCGCCCGGCGGGGAGGACGTGCTTCTCGATCCCTTCGAACAGGCCGGGGATCTTCATGCCGCGCTCGTCGGTGATCAGCTTGACCGCATGGCCCCGCGCGCGGAGCTCGTTCGCCAGCGCGTGGGCCGGGATCATGTGGCCGCCAGTTCCACCGGCAGCGAGGAATATCATCAGGCCGGAAGGCAATCGCCGCTCCATTTCACGACATAGGGGGAGCGCGCCAGATAGGGATTTCGCCGCGTGAAGGCGAGCAGCAATCCCATCCCGATCGACAAGGCCAGCATCGACGATCCGCCATAGCTGATGAACGGCAGGGTCATCCCCTTCGATGGCGCGAGCTGGACGTTGACCGCCATGTTGATCAGCGCCTGCAGTCCGAACTCGATGACGAGCCCGGCGGCGGCGAGGATCGCGAAGGTATTTTCCTCGTCAAGCAGCTTGACCAGCACGCGCACGACGATCGCGAGGTAAAGGCAGGCGATGACGAGGCAGGCGATCAGCCCGAACTCCTCGCCGATGACCGAGAAGATATAGTCGGTGTGCGGCTCGGGCAGCCCGAACTTGCGGGTGCCGCCGCCCGGCCCCATCCCGAACAATCCGCCGGCGGTCAGCGTGCGCATCGCATTGTCGACCTGGAAGGTATCGCCCTCGCCGAACAGGAAGGCGTCGATCCGAGTCGTCGCGACCGAGTAGAACAGGTAGGCCATGACCACCGCGACGACCGCTCCGGCGGCGAGGATACCGAGCGTGCGCAGCTTGACCCCGCCCAAGGCGAGCATCGCGACCCACACCGCGCCGAAGATTATCGTCGAGCCGAAATCGGGCTGGCGCATCAGCATCACCGCGACCCCGCCGGTGAAGATCGCGCTCAGCGGAAAGACCGGCAGGCTCTTGTCGGTTTCGCGTAAGGACAGCAGCCAGGCGAGCGCGACCACGAAGAAGGGCTTGAGGAATTCCGAAGGCTGGACCTGGGCGATGCCGACCCCGATCCAGCGCCGGGCACCGTTCACCTCGGGGCCGATGATCGGCACGAAGACGAGCAGCACGAGGCACACGATCGCACCGACCAGCGACAAGCGCCGCGCGCGCTCGCGCGGCATCATCGAAATGATGATCATGACGGGCAGCGAGATCGCGATCCACAGCAGTTGACGGTAAAAATAATGGAGCGAGGACAGCTGCAATGTGCCGCCCGAATAGCGCTGCGCGACCGCCGGCGAGGCGGCGGCGACGGCGACCAGCCCGATCCCGATCAGCACCGCGACAAGCAGCAGCAGGACCCGGTCGATCTCCCAGAACCAGCGGCTCATCGCCGAGCGGTCCGAGCGCCCGTAGCGATTGGGATCGATCAGTTGCCGCGCCTTGATCGTGCCCGCGATAATGCCGTTCATAACGCCCCCACTAATGTCCGAAACGCGTCGCCGCGCGCTTCGAAATCGCTGAACTGGTCGAAACTGGCGCAGGCGGGGGAGAGCAGGACGGTCTCTCCGGGCTGGGCGTCATGCGCCGCGCGAAGCACCGCGTGGGCGAGGTCACCGCACTCGGCGACCTTGATGTGCGGCGCGAGGAGCCTAGCGAACAGGTCGGACGCCTCGCCGATGGTGTAGGCCTCGCGGACGTTCTTGAAGAAGGGCGCGCATTCGTCGAGATGGTCGGCCTTGGCTTGGCCTCCACAGATCCACCGGATCGCGGGGAAGGCGGCGAGCGCGGGGGCGGTAGCGGTGGCGTTGGTCGCCTTGCTGTCGTTGACGAAAACGACCCCGTCCTTTTCGCGAAC
>JBKJMA010000167.1:0-3081 GCA_046596505.1 Sphingomicrobium sp. | reverse complement strand
GACGCCGAGGACACCGTCACCATCCTGCGCCGCGAAGACATCCTCGCGGTCGTGCAGGAGCTGATCAATCTCAAGGACGGCAAGGGCGACATCGACGACATCGACAACCTCGCCAATCGCCGCGTGCGGTCGGTCGGCGAATTGCTCGAGAACCAGTATCGCGTCGGCCTCCTGCGCATGGAGCGCGCGGTCAAGGAGCGGATGTCCTCGGTCGACGTGTCGACGGTCATGCCCAACGACCTGATCAACGCCAAGCCGGCGGTCGCCGCGGTCCGCGAATTCTTCGGCTCTTCGCAGCTGTCGCAGTTCATGGACCAGACCAATCCGCTGTCCGAAGTCACCCACAAGCGCCGCGTCTCGGCGCTCGGGCCAGGCGGCCTGACGCGTGAGCGCGCGGGCTTCGAAGTCCGCGACGTTCACCCAACCCACTATGGCCGGATCTGCCCGATCGAGACTCCGGAAGGGCCGAACATCGGCCTGATCAACTCGCTCGCCAGCTTCAGCCGGGTCAACAAGTACGGCTTCATCGAGACCCCGTATCGCAAGGTCATCGACAACAAGGTGACCGAGGACGTCGTTTATCTGTCGGCGATGGAAGAGGCCAAGCACACCATCGCGCAGGCCAACGCCGAAATCGACGCCGACAAGCACTTCGCCGAGGAAATCGTCTCGAGCCGTCGCTCGGGCGACTTCCTGATGGCGCCGCGCGACACGATCACGCTGATGGACGTCAGCCCGAAGCAGCTCGTTTCGGTTGCCGCATCGCTCATTCCGTTCCTGGAAAACGATGACGCCAACCGCGCGCTGATGGGATCGAACATGCAGCGCCAGGCGGTGCCGCTGTTGCAGGCCGACGCGCCGCTGGTCGGCACCGGCATGGAAGAGACCGTCGCCCGCGACTCCGGCGCGGCGATTGCAGCCCGCCGTTCGGGCATCGTCGACCAGGTCGATGCAACCCGCATCGTCGTCCGCGCGACCGGTGACCTTCGCCCGGGCGAGAGTGGCGTCGACATCTACACGTTGATGAAGTTCCAGCGCTCGAACCAGAACACCTGCATCAACCAGCGCCCGCTGGTGAAGGTCGGCGACACGGTTTCGGCGGGTGAAGTCATCGCCGACGGCCCGTCGACCCAGTTCGGCGAGCTCGCGCTCGGCCGCAACGTGCTCGTCGCGTTCATGCCGTGGAATGGCTACAACTACGAAGATTCGATCCTGATTTCGGAGCGCATCGTCAAGGACGACGTGTTCACCTCGATCCACATCGAGGAGTTCGAGGTCATGGCCCGCGACACCAAGCTCGGGCCTGAGGATATCACCCGCGACATTCCCAACGTCGGTGAGGAAGCGCTCCGCAACCTCGACGAGGCGGGCATTGTGTACATCGGCGCCGAAGTCGAGCCGGGCGACATCCTGTGCGGCAAGATCACGCCGAAGGGCGAAAGCCCGATGACGCCGGAGGAGAAACTGCTCCGCGCAATCTTCGGCGAGAAGGCGTCCGACGTCCGCGACACCTCGCTCCGCCTGCCCCCGGGGGTTGCCGGCACGGTGGTCGAAGTGCGCTCGTTCAACCGCCACGGCATCGACATCGACGACCGTACACGGGCGATCCAGACCGAGGAGAAGGAGCGGCTGCGCAAGGACGCCGACGATGAAAAGGCGATCCTCAATCGCACGACCTTCTCGCGCCTCAAGGAAATGCTGCTCGGCCAGGTCGCGACAGCGGCGCCAAAGGGTATGAAGAAGGGCGCGACGCTCGACGAAGAGACACTCGACAGCATCGATCGCTACGACTGGTGGAAAATCGCCGTCAAGGACGACCAGTGCCAGGCCGATCTCGAAGCGCTCAAGGGCCAGTATGACGCCGCCGTCGGCGTGATCGTCGCCCGTCTCGAGGATCGCGTCGCCAAGCTCGAGGCCGGCGACGAGCTGCCCCCGGGCGTGCTCAAGATGGTCAAGGTGTTCGTCGCGGTGAAGCGCAAGCTGCAACCGGGCGACAAGATGGCCGGCCGTCACGGCAACAAGGGCGTCATCAGCCGCATCCTGCCCAACGAGGACATGCCGTTCCTCGAGGACGGGACGCCGGTCGATATCGTCCTCAACCCGCTCGGCGTGCCGTCACGCATGAACGTCGGCCAGATCTTCGAGACCCATCTCGGCTGGGCCGCGCGCGGTCTTGGCCAGCAGATTGGCCAGATGCTTGAAGAAATGCACGAACGCGGCAAGGGCATTGCCGGCACCGATACCGCCAACATGAAAGCCAAGCTCAAGGACATCTACGGCGAGAATTATTTCGCCGAGATCGACAGCCGCGACGACGAAGCGACGATGGAGCTGGCCAGCAACCTGGTCGGCGGCATCCCGATGGGCACTCCGGTGTTCGACGGCGCCCGCGAGGCCGATGTCACCGCGATGCTGGAAAAGGCCGGGCTCGATACCTCGGGGCAGGTCGTGCTGTTCGACGGTCGCTCGGGCGAGCCGTTCGATCGCAAGGTGACCATGGGCTACATCTACATGCTCAAGCTGCATCACTTGGTCGATGACAAGATCCACGCGCGCTCGATCGGGCCGTACAGCCTCGTCACCCAGCAGCCGCTGGGCGGCAAGGCCCAGTTCGGCGGACAGCGGTTCGGCGAAATGGAAGTCTGGGCGCTCCAGGCTTACGGCGCGGCCTACACCTTGCAGGAAATGCTCACGGTCAAATCGGACGATGTCATCGGCCGGACCAAGGTCTACGAAGCGATTGTCAAGGGCGACGATACTTTCGAGGCCGGCATTCCCGAGAGCTTTAACGTGCTCGTCAAGGAAATGCGCAGCCTTGGTCTGAACGTCGAACTCAACTCGGTGATCGACCACGATGATCAGGACGACGACGCGATCAACCTGAGCCGCGCTGCCGAATAACGAATGCGGGGCGGTTCGCCGCCCCGTTTTCCGCACACGATTTTTCCAGTTCTGACCCCGGCTGATGCGGGGACACGAGGAAGCCAAACATGAACGACCTGACCAAATTCGCGAACCCGGTGGCCAAGCCCGAAACGTTCGACCAGATCCAGATCGGCCTCGCCAGCCCCGAGCGGATCC
>JBKJMA010000081.1:0-5834 GCA_046596505.1 Sphingomicrobium sp. | reverse complement strand
GGTCACCGCCCAGCCATGCTCGTCGTCGGCGCTCGTGACTTCGCTGCCATGATTGCGGGTCGCGAAGGCCTCGCCCCGGGCGGACAGCGACGCCTTGTTCCCGAACCGCTGGGTGATCAGCGCGAAAGCCGAGCGGAACCGCATGTCCACCAGTCGCCGCCCCTCCTCGACGAACCCCATCACCGTGTGTCCGCGCATCGCCTGCGCGCGCAGTTCGGTCGCTGGGCCGAGCGTGGCGGTTACCCCGACATTGTCGAACCGCGTCCGCCAGCCCCATTCGAGATATTGGTCGACCGCTTCGGGGTCGCCGCCATTGTCATAGTGAATGACCTCGACCTTGAGCGGGGCGCGAAGCTGCCACGCGGCGCGCGCATACCAGCCCGGCCGTTTGAGGAACCCGCCGTCCATCTCCTTGAGCGGGTGGGTAAAGGGTGGCTGATCGTCTCCGATTCCGCTCGCCAGCGGAGGCAGCGAAACCTTGCGCCACGCCAGCGCCTTGAGGTCGTGCAGCGCCCAACCGCGAAAGGCGAGCAGCGCGCCGGCGGTGTCGTTGACGTCGACCAGCGCGGCGGTCAGCCCGAGCTTGCCGCCACCGACCGCGACGCTCGCGGTCGCTTCGGCGCCGACGAACTTCACTTCCTCGCCGATCCAGCTGTTGATCGCCGACGGGGTGATGGTGTCGCGCAACCCCCATTCGGGGCCGCCATGTTCGAGGCTGACCGGCGGCCACATCAATCCGGCGCGCGCGCTGAACTTGATCGGGCCGTTCGTCAGCGGCTTGAAGCCAAGATAGGCCTCGGACAGCCCGGCCTCGACCCGGTCGCGTTGCTGGACCGTGCCGACGATGGTGGCCGACAGCGCCCAGCCAAGCTTGGGCTGCCACACGATATCGGCCGAGCCAAGGCTCGCGCGAAGCCGGCCGTTTGAGGTTGCGCCGTCCTCGCGCCCGCCGAAGCGCAATTTCCCGAACGCGCCATCGACCCACGACCGCTCACCGTCCACCGCCACCGCGCGAACGTCGCCCGTCAGCAGGAACGTGTCGGCGGACAAGAGGTCGACCCCGGAATCGGCACGTGCGGACGAACTCGCGCCAAGCGCCACCGCGCCGACCACGCGCAAGACCGCCAACCGCGGGATCCTCCACATCATTCGATCGTGATGCGCCCATGCCGGTTAAGAGCGCGTTTATCACGGTCGGTCGGCAGGGTTGGAGCCGGATGGTGCGGCCCCCGTTGACCGGGGCAATTTGCCATGCCAATCGGTTTCGAGCTGTAAAAGCAAGTCGCCGATCGACGATCATCGACCAGCCAACTGCTTGATCGGCGGGTGTAGCTCAATGGTAGAGCAGAAGCCTTCCAAGCTTACGACGAGGGTTCGATTCCCTTCACCCGCTCCAGCATAATACAAGCCGGGGGCTTGTCTTGTACTGGAGCGCCGGCCCCCTTGGCCGGACGACTGCTACTCGATCCGTTCATTCCTCGACCGGTAGCGCACGTTCCATGCCTCACGGCGTTGACAGCCCGGCGTCACCCCTTAAGGGAGCGCCACGCCTCATGGAGAGGTGGCCGAGTGGTTAAAGGCAGCAGACTGTAAATCTGCCCGGGTTTCCCGTACGCTGGTTCGAATCCAGCCCTCTCCACCAGCGCCGTCCTCGCGCCCTGTCGCGAGCGAACGTCCTCCACATTGACAGGCGAAAGTCACGGTAGTCACACCAGCTTGTGCAACATCGCGTTAACCGCTGGTATCTGAATGCTTTGTATCCTTGGGTAGCGGCTGAACGCGGTGCACGGTATCGGGTTGCAAGGCTGTTAACATCTGAGCGGGGGGGCTCTATGGCAACGTCGGCACGGGCATTGAGGAATTTGGTCGGGATGAGCGATCCGGCGGCCGAGCGGATCGGACGATTGAGCGAGGGACAGCTCGACTGCCTGCGCCTCGTCGCCCAGCACCTTTCGTCGAAGGAGATCGCGGCGCAGCTCGGCATCTCGTCGCATACCGTCGACCAGCGGGTGCGCGGCGCGCTGCAGGTGCTCGGCGTCGAACGCCGCAGCCAGGCCGCGCGCCTCGTCGCGCAAGAAACCGGACCCTATCAACGATTGATACATCAAACGCCGTACATTGCCGCAGTTCCCGATGACGACCAGCAAGAGGGGGCGATCAGTCATCAGATTCGGCACGCTGTTCGTGCAGGGGGGGGCCGGGGAAACCGGCTCCGAAACCGAGCAGGGGTCGCAACCCCGGTCCCCTTTGGTTTTGCCGTTCGCCACCAGGAGCAATCCCAGGAACGAGATGAGCGTCGGCCGACGGCTGACCTGGATTATCATCATTGCGGTCGGCGCGACCTTCTCGGCGGGAATGTATCTCGCCGGCCTGGAAAGCCTCTCGCGGATGCTGGGTCACTGACGACCGACTTTACCTCCACCCTGGCCCAGCCAGCCGCGGCGCGTGATGCGTCGGGGCAGAGGAAAAGTCATGCGCAAACAGATGATCGAAAATGCCGCTTTCGAAGTCGCCGAGCAAGTCCGTACCGTCGAGGATGTGATCGACGCCGCTCTCTCCGAAATCGCCGAGCTCCAGGGCCGCATGATGCGCGCCCGCAGTGTATCCGGGGTCGGGGTTCGCACCGGCCATGACGCGCTCCAGCATGTTGCCGGCGCCTTTACCGCGCTGGTCGAAGCGCGCGGCGGGATGGGCGATTGCCACGCAGCGTTGCTCACCGCCAAGGACGCCGTCCCAGGCCTGCGCACGACGAGCTTCGGCGATGCCGAATGCCCGCCGAGCAAGGCCAGCGCCGACCTGCGCATCGTCGCCTGATCGGGAGGGGGCCGGGCGGAACACCCTCCGCCCGGCCCTGTCGCCATGAGCCGCATTCTGCTATTCTCCGTGTTGCTGTTCGCCACCACCGGTTACGCGCTGTGGCGCGGCGACCGCGACAGCCGCGTTGTCGCCCTCATCTGCCTTGCCGCGGTGGCGCTGACCCAGTTTCTGCTGGCGCCCGTCTCCGATCGCTACGCGTCGGTCGAAGTCGGCGTCGTCCTCGTCGACCTGATGACGCTTGTCGGCTTCACCGCGATCGCGCTCTTCTCGCAGCGCTTCTGGCCGCTGTGGGTTGCCGGGTTCCAGCTAACGACGCTGGTCGGGCATCTGCTCAAGGCGATCGACTGGTCGCTGCTGCCCCGGGCCTATGGCGCTGCGCTGACGGTCTGGAGCTATCCCATCCTGCTCATCCTGGCGATTGGCACCTGGCGATCGCAGCGGCGCCGCATGGCCGGCGAATATTAACCCGATTACAGGGCTGGCCCACGACCGGGCTGACCGACTATCACGCGACCGGATGATGCTTCCCGGACTCTCGCTTGCCCTGCTCGACGCGATCGAGGAACCGGCGATGGTCATCGTCGGGGAACGCGTCGAAGCGGCCAACTCGGCGGCGCGCGCCGTGCTCGGCGAGCGCATCGTCGGCCGCGACGTGCGCCTCGTGCTGCGCCACCCCGATGCGCTCGAGCTGATCTTCGCGGGTCGTGGCGGCGAGCAAGAGCTGAGCTCGCTCGATGGGCGCGAACAACCGTGGACGATCAGCGTCCGCCCGCTGCCTCAGGGCGTCCAGCTGGTCCGCCTGCTCGATCGGTCGGCGGTCCGCTCGACCGAGCGGATGCGGGTCGATTTCGTCGCCAACGCCAGCCACGAGCTGCGCACCCCCTTGACGACCATGATCGGCTATTCCGAGACGCTCGCCGAAACCGGCCCGATCGACGAAGCGCTGCGGATCCAGTTCAGCTCGACGATTCACGGCGAGGCGCGGCGGATGCTGCGGATCGTCGAGGATCTGATGAGCCTGTCGCGGATCGAGGCCGACCGCTTCGTACCGCCGACCGACGCGGTGTCGCTCGACGAGATTGCGCGGATCGCCGCCGAGCACGGCCAGGTGCTCGCCCGCCAAAGCAACTGCGCGATCGAGGTCGACCTCGACCCCGCCGGTCCGATCGCCGGCGACTTCGGCCAACTGCTCCAGCTCGCCGACAATCTGGTCGGCAACGCGGTCCGTTACGGCTGCATCGGCGAAGGCTCGGCGATCAGGGTGACGACACGCGTCGAAAGCCGCCGCGCCGTCCTTCGCGTGATCGACGAGGGCGATGGCATCCTTCCCGAACACCTGCCCCGAGTGACCGAGCGCTTCTACCGGATCGACGCCGCGCGCAGCCGTGATTCGGGCGGCACCGGGCTCGGGCTGTCGATCGTCAAGCACATCGCCGAACGCCACCGCGCGACCCTCGACATCCGCAGTCAGGTCGGAAAAGGCACCGAAGTCATTGTTTCGTTCCCGCTGCTGGACGACCCCGCCCCATAAGGCGTCCCGCCTTGCGAGCGGGTGCCGCGGGCGATGCGCGCGATCAACGCCACGCTAATCCTCTCCCCGCCTGGCCAGTTCGACCAGGATCCTGAGTTCGACCTCGTCGAGGAGTGCGTCGAGCTCGGTATCCGCGCCGCGCTGGCGCCGCCTCGCCCATTCGCGCAGTCCGCTCAGCCGTTGCGTGACCGTTGGTCCGGCCACCAGGTCGCGATGAAGACTGGCGAGCGCGTCGAGCCCGACGGTGGCGCTTCGCAGCTGCTCGGCGCGGCGGTTGGCGGCCGGCTCGGCTGCGGCCAGCGTCACGAGCATCGCCACCGATGCGATCGGCCCCGCCCCCATTGCGGGCGCAGCCGTCATCGCCGGCGGCGGCGGCGGCGGCGACGGCGGCTGGAACGGAACGTTTGCCGCGCGCGAAGCGGCGGGCGCCGCGGCGAGCAGCGCCTGCAACAGCGCCGAGGGGCCCTCGATGCGCATCAAAAGCTCGGTTCGCGGCAAGTTTTGCCCATCTCCTCTCTATAAGAAATTTGAGGCGCCGACCCGCGCCACGCCACAGGAAAATATCCGCAAATGTGCTTTGCTCGCCCCGCCCTGCTCCTCGCCGCCGCGCTTGCCGCAGTGTCGCCGGTACAGCCAGCCGCTGCAGCTTCGCGGATCAAGGACATCGTCACCGTCGAGAATGTCCGCTCGAACCAGCTCGTCGGCTACGGGCTCGTGGTCGGGCTCGCCGGCACCGGCGACCGCATGCTCAACGCCCCCTTCACCGAGGAGTCGGTCCAGGCGATGCTCGAACGGATGGGGGTCTCGGTGCGCGGATCCCCAATGAGGGTGCAGAACGTCGCTGCGGTCACGGTCACTGCCTCGCTGCCCCCCTTCGCCCGCGCCGGATCGACGATCGACGTGGTGGTGTCGGCGCTGGGCGATGCCTCCAGCCTCCAGGGCGGCACCCTGCTAGTGTCGCCGCTGCGCGGCCTCGACGGGCAGGTCTACGCGGTGGCGCAGGGTTCGCTCGCGGTGTCGGGCTTCAAGGCGCAGGGGGCCGCCGCCAAGATCAACCGCGGTGTGCTGACCTCCGCCCGGCTCGCCAGCGGCGCGATCGTCGAAAAGGAAGTCGCGTTCGACCTGCGCTCCGCGACGTCGCTCAAGCTCGCGCTGCGCAACCCCGATTTCACCACCGCGCAGCGCGTCGCCTCGGCGATCCAGGCGCGCTTCCCGGGCAGCGCCACCGTCCTCGACCTGGCGACCGTCGAGGTCAAAAGCGACGGCACGCTCGGGCTCGTCGATCTCTACAGCGCGGTCGAAAACCTCGAGATCGCGGTCGACCAGCCGGCGCGGATCATCATCAACGAGGCATCGGGCACGGTGGTGATGAGCGCCGACGTGCGCATCAATCCCGTTGCCATCGCGCAAGGCGGCCTGACCATCACCATTTCCGAAGCCCCCCAAGTGTCGCAGCCGGCGCCCTTCGGCCAGGGTGAAACCGTCG
>JBKJMA010000059.1:0-4275 GCA_046596505.1 Sphingomicrobium sp. | reverse complement strand
CGGATCGGGGCTGATGTGGCCGGTTGCGCTGATGGTCGCGGCGCTGATCGCGGCGGCGAGGCAACATGGCTCCCGCGTCCGAGGATAAACGCACCCGCCGCGATCAGCGCCGCGACCATCAGCGCGACCGGCCACATCAGCCCCGATCCGGGAGATCGCAGCTTGGCGGCTGGCCCAACCGCTAGACGAGGCGATACCGGCTCGGCGTCGAGCCACGGCAGGCGGCCGTCGTCGTTCGGCGGCGAAGAGGGGGACGGTGGCGTGGTCGCCATCAGCGCATTTCCTCGGCGGCGGCGACTCCCATCAGTGCCAGTCCGCTGCGGATGACTTGCGCCAGAGCGCGCGCCAACTCAAGTCGTGCGCGGGTCAGAGCGGGTTGATCTTCCAGCACAAAGCGGCGCGACGGATCGTCGTTGCCGCGGTTCCACAGGGAATGGAACGCCGCAGCGAGGTCACCCAGGAAGAAGGCGATGCGGTGCGGCTCGTGGGCCAGCGCCGCCGCCTCGATGATGCGCGGGAATTGCGCCGCCTGCTTGACGAGGGCGAGCTCCTCGGCGTCGAGCAGGGTGAGGTCGGCCGGCGCCGCGATGTCGATCCCCGCCTCGACCGCTTTTCGCTGCAGCGACGCGATCCGCGCATGGGCGTACTGGACGTAAAACACCGGATTGTCCTTCGACGCCTCAACCACCTTGGCGAAATCGAAATCGAGCGGCGCGTCGGCGCGGCGGGTCAGCATCATGAACCGCACGACGTCCTTGCCGACTTCGCGCACGACATCGGCGAGGGTGACGAAATTGCCCGAGCGCTTCGACATCTTGATCGGCTCGCCGGCGCGCAGCAGGCGGACCATCTGGACCAGCTTGACGTCGAGATCGACCCGCCCGTCGGTTAGCGCTGTAACCGCCGCCTGGACGCGCTTGACCGTGCCGGCATGGTCGGCGCCCCAGATGTTGACGAGGTGGTCGGCCTTGGCCGCCTTCTGCAAATGATAGGCAGCGTCGGCGCCGAAATAGGTCCAGCTGCCGTCCGATTTCTTCATCGGCCGGTCCTGGTCGTCGCCGAACTGCGACGAGCGGAACAGGGTCAGTTCGATCGGCTCCCAATCGTCGGATGTTTCACCCTTCGGTGCCTCGAGCACTCCCTGGTAAACGAGACCCTTCGCCTCGAGCGCCGCCATGCCCTGCGTGACGAGCCCGTTCTCGTGCAGCTCCATCTCGGACGCGAACACGTCGTGGTGGATGCCGAGCAGGGCAAGGTCGGCGCGGATGAGGTCGAGCATCGCCGCAACAGTCCGGCGTTTGAACAAGGCCAGCCATTCACCCTCGGGCGCGGCGGCATATTGATCGCCATATTCGGCGGCGAGCAGGTTGCCGACCGGGATAAGGTAATCGCCCGGATAGAGCCCCTCGGGGATCTCGCCAATCCGCTCGCCCAGCGCCTCGCGGTAGCGCAGGTGCGCCGAGCGGGCGCGCGTATCGACCTGGCTGCCGGCGTCGTTGACATAATATTCGCGGGTGACGTCGAACCCGGCCGCCTCGAGCAGCGACGCCAGTGCGTCGCCGACGACCGCGCCGCGGCAATGGCCCATGTGCATCGGCCCGGTCGGGTTGGCCGAGACATATTCGACGTTGACCCGCTCGCCGTTGCCCACGGTCGAGCGGCCATAGTCGTCACCGGCGGTGAGGATCGCGGCGAGTTCTTCGCGCCATGACGCCTCGGTCAAACGAAGGTTGATGAAGCCCGGGCCAGCGACCTCGACCGCGGTCACTCCGGGCATCGCCTCGATCTTCGGCGCGATCAGCGCGGCAAGCGCGCGCGGGTTGGTCCCCGCCGGCTTGGCAAGCACCATCGCGGCATTGGTCGCAAGGTCACCGTGGCTCGCATCGCGCGGCGGCTCGACCGCGACGTTCTTGCGGTCGAGCCCGGAGGGCAGCGCGCCCTCGGCTTCGAGCGCGGACAGCGCTTCGTCGAGCAAGTGCGAATAGCGGGCATAGAGGGACAAGATCGATCACCGGTTCAAGTGCGGGAGGCAGCCCCTCTAGCGCGCCCGGCCCGGCGCGTCACCGGGGTTACACGCTATCGGGCGAGCGCGGTCATCTCGCGGTTGTGGTGGACGAAGCGGCCCGGCTCCGCGCGACCCGTGAGCGCAGCGGCGGCTGTGGCAACCTCGCTCGCGGCGATCGAACCATAATCCGCCCAGCTCCCGCGCAGGAAGAGGTCGGCGATCGAAGCGAGGCGGAGGGCGATCGATTCGCCCAACCGCATTTCGTTCCGTTGACCCCGCAGCAGGCCGGGGCGGAGAATGTCGAGGCGTTCGAACCCGACGATTGCCAGTTCGGCCTCCATTCGGCCCTTGGTAGCCAAATAAAAATTGCGCGCACCGGCGTTCGCCCCGACCGCCGACACGACGATCATGTGACGCGCCCCTGCGGCCCGCGCGGCGCGGGCAAAGTCGAGCAGTGCGATGCGATCGATGCGGTCGAAGGCGACCTTTGATCCGGCTTGGCGGATGGTCGTGCCGAGGGCCGAGATGGCGACGTCGAGTCGTTCGCCGGCCAGCCCCTCGCGCCATTGGTCGACCGGCGCTACGTTTTCGCGAGCGGCAAGTCCGCTGGCGCGACGCGAGAGGAGGAGCAAGCCATCGGTCGAGATCAGTCGGGCGATCTCGCCACCGACCAATCCGGTCGCGCCGATCAGGGCGATCCGGATTGTCAGAACCGATCCGGCAGGTTGACCGGGCCGACCAACTCCTCGTGGCGGGCGATGGCGAAGCGGTCGGTCATCCCGGCGATAAAGTCGGCGATGCCGCGCAGCCGGGCGGTCTCACCCTCGCCGCGCCGCCAGCCGGGTGGGAGCTGGACGTCGCCGTCGCGGTAAGCGATCGCGAGGTCGGTGACGATGCGCTGTGCTTCGATCCGGATCGGGGTCAACGCAGCGCTGTTGTAGAGGCGGTCGTAGAGGAAGCGTTTGAGCTCGCGCTCATCGGCGGAAAAGGTGGGCGAGAAGCCGACCAGCTGGCGGCCGGCGGCACGGACCTCGTCGATCGTCGTCACGCCGGCTTCCGCGATGCGGCGGCGGGTCTCGTCAAGTACATCGCCCACCATCGTCCCGATCATGTCGCGGACCAAGGCGCGCTGGCGGCGCTCGGGCGCGAGGCCGGGATGGCGCGAGGCGATCGCCGCCCAGTGGCGCTCGACGACCGGCACATCGAGCAACTCGGCCATCGTCAGAATGCCCGAGCGCAGCCCGTCATCGATGTCGTGATTGTCGTAGGCGATATCGTCGGCGATGGCGGCGACTTGCGCCTCGAGGCCGGGCCAGTTGGCGAGGTCGAGGTCGAACCCGGCATTGGCTTCCTCCAGCGCCCACGGCGCGGACGCGACCGGGCCGTTGTGCTTGGCGAGGCCCTCGAGTGTTTCCCACGTCAGGTTGAGACCGTCGAAATCGGGATACACGCTTTCCAGGCACGTCACGAGCCGTAGCGTATGGGCGTTGTGGTCGAACCCGCCGGCGTCGGCCATGGTCCGCTGGAGAGCGTCCTCACCACCATGCCCGAACGGCGGGTGGCCAAGGTCGTGGGCGAGGCACAGCGCCTCGGTCAGATCCTCGTTGAGGCCGAGCACCCGCGCAATGGTGCGGCCAATCTGCGAAACCTCGATCGAGTGGGTCAGGCGGACCCGGAAATGATCGCCGTCGGGGGCGATGAACACCTGCGTCTTGTGGCGCAGGCGGCGGAAGGCGACCGAGTGGACGATCCGGTCGCGGTCGCGCTGGAAGGCATCACGCGGGCCACGCGGGGCGCTGTCAGGTTCGGCGAAACGCCGGCCGCGCGATCGTGATGGGTCCGCAGCGAGCGTTTCGGCGAGTTTCATGGAGTATCGAGTTTCCTGACGAGTTGCCCCTCTGGGCTGGTCCAGGTGAAGCCGTCAATACGCGCGTCGGCGAGATCCTCGATGAAGGTCGCGCTGTCGTCGCTATTGTGGAACGGACCGATCAGCAGCTTCGTCTTGCCGTCAACCTGGGAAACGAACGGGCGGACGCCGGTGAACAGCTCGGGCTTGCGCGCGACGATGCGGCTGAACTGCGCGCCGAGCGCGGCCTCGTCGGTCCCACTGGCGAGCTGCACCCAGACGCGCCTGATCGCGAACGGTCGGGGCGTTGGTTGGGTCGGTGGCGGAGCGGCGACCGCGACGGTTGCCGAGGGCAGAGCTAACTGCCTGCTGGCCGACGGCGCCTGACTCGGCTGGCGGAGCAGCGCGTCGATCCCGGCGAGGC